>JAGLYF010000292.1 GCA_023132435.1 Calditrichia bacterium
GGAAGCCCTGCTATTGATGCTGGAGTAGTTGTTGATACTCATTCAGATTTTGATGGCAATAAAATTCCATATGGAAAAGGACCTGATATTGGTGCCTATGAATATACGGGTAAACTTGTGAATCCTGGAGGTAAATAAATAATGCATAAAATAATTACCCTGTTCTATTCATGAATATCTCGCGCAAAGGCGCTAACCCTCCCCCAGCCCCTCCCTGCAAGTGCGCCAGCGGGCGCATCCGCCTACCGGCGTGACTTGCAGGGAGGGGTGTCGAGCGTAGCGAGACGGGGTGGGTTATTAATAGAATTAACACGAATTTCTCTTAATAAATTCTTTGATTAATTCGTGAAATTCGTACTAATTAGTGCAATTCGTGGATAATCGCTGCGTCGTTGAGAGATTTGAATTAATCAATTTTTGGGTATATATGAAATATAGAAGATTCGGAAAAACAGAATGGGATGTAAGTGAAATTGGTTATGGAATGTGGGGAATGTGGGGAATGGGGGAATGGAAGAATTCAGATGATGAAGAGTCATTAAATTCTCTACAACGCGCCCTCGATCTAGGTTGTAATTTTTTTGACACTGCCTGGATATACGGACGTGGTAAAAGCGAAAAGTTATTGAAGGAATTAATTCAGGCGAATCCGGATACACACTTATATTCAGCCACCAAGGTACCACCTAAAAATTTTAGATGGCCAAGTAAAAGAGAGTATTCCTTGGAGGATTGTTTCCCACCTGATCATATTCAGAAGTATGTAGAAAAAAGTCTTGAAAATATTGGTGTGACCTCGATTGATCTTATACAATTACATACCTGGGAGGATCTTTGGCTACAGGCTGACCGCTGGATAAAGAAGTTGATAGAGCTAAAGGAGCAGGGGACTGTTAAAGCGATTGGGATCAGTTTAAATCGTTGGGAACCCTGGAATGGGATTAAAGCGGTAGAAAGTGGACTTATAGACGCGGTTCAGGTTATCTACAATATTTTTGATCAAAATCCGGAGGATGAATTATTCCCGGCTTGTAAAAAATATGATGTGGCCGTGATTGCAAGGGTACCTTTTGACGAGGGAACATTGACAGGCACGCTGACAAAAGACAGTACATGGCTGGAAGGCGACTGGCGCAATACCTATTTTGTTCCGGAAAATCTGATATCCAGCGTTGAGCATGCAGAAGCTCTGAGGCCACTGATTCCTGAGGGAATGACCATGGCTGAAATGGCACTCCGGTTTATATATAAAGAACCGGTTGTAAGTACTGTTATCCCCGGAATGCGTAAACTAATGCATGTAGAACCAAATATCGCTACCAGTGATGCCGGTCCATTAGATCAGTCATTAACGGTGGAATTAAAGAATCACCGCTGGGATCGTGAACCCACCGAATGGTCACAATGAGTTGCTCGCTACTCGGCACTCGGTACTCGTTTCTCGCCTTTAAAACAGTAGAGATTTTTCACTCAACTCTGATGGAGTGTCGAGTATCGTGTACCGAGAAACGAGAGACAGGCATTACACTATAATAATTCCTTTGTTATTATTTATAAAGTGGAGGATATTGTAATGAAGAAAATTATTCTACTAATCGTATTTGTGATCTTAAGTATAAGTTTGATCAGTTGTGAGAAAGAGGTGACGTTGAGAAATACACTTTCGATTAATGAGCTGAAAGACAAAATTAAAGGAGCCTGGGCGGCCCAAACAATAGGAGTCACATTTGGAAGTCCTGTCGAGTTTAACTATAACGGAACGATGATACAGGACTATCAGACAATCCCCTGGTACGATGGCTACCTCAAGGAAACATATGATACAACGCCGGGCTTCTATGACGATATCTATATGGATCTGACATTTGTCCAGGTATTGGAAGATCAAGGATTGGATGCGCCGGCGCAGGCCTTTGCAGATGCCTTTGCCAATGCAGAATACAAATTATGGTTTGCCAACCAGACAGCCAGGTATAATGTTTTAAACGGTATTTCTCCGCCGCAGTCCGGTCACTGGCTTAATAATCCTTGTGCAGATGATATCGATTTTCAGATCGAGGCAGATTTTGCCGGCATCATGTGTCCAGGCATGGTGAATACTGCCAGTGAGATCTGTGATAAGGTCGGTCATATTATGAATTACGGCGATGGCTGGTACGGTGGTGTCTATGTGGCGGCGATGTACGCTCTGGCTTTCGTTTCAAATGATATAAACTATGTTGTTGAAGAAGGACTAAAAACAATACCAAAAGAATCAAAATTTTATCAGTGTATTGCTGATGTCATAAAATGGCATAAAGAAAATCCAAATGATTGGAAGGCAACCTGGTTTAAAACTCACCGCAAATGGTCGGAGGATATTGGATCTCCAATTGGTGTTTTCGCGCCCTTCAATATCGATGCAAAGATAAACGCGGCCTGGGTAGTAATGGGGCTGTTGTATGGCAATGGTGATTTTACAAGAACTTTTGAAATAAGCACACGCTGTGGGGATGATGCCGATTGTAATCCTGCCTCTGCTGGTGGTATCCTGGCGACAATCAAGGGATATAAAAATATTCCTGAATTCTGGATGCAGGGATTAAAAGAAATTGAGCCAATCGATTTTAAATATACGACGATCTCACTGAATGATGCCTATGAGCTGTCTTATAAACATGCGCTGGAGTTGATCAAGAATAATGGTGGCGAAGTAAATGATGATGGTGTGAAGATCAAAATTCAAAAGCCAAAAACGGTTCCGCTTGAGATTGCTTTTGAAGGTCATTATCCTACCAAACAGATTAATTTGAATAAACAGCTCGTTGAAGAGGTTACTTTTGAATTTGAAGGTATAGGATTTGCTATAACCGGATCTGATGAGACGTCTGCTAAAAAGGAACACGTTTTTAAGGCAAAAATGTATATTGATGGAAAATTGATTGAAACAGCCAATTTGCCTGCCGATTTTACCATAAGAAGGTTCACACCGTTCTGGAGATATCAGTTGGATAAAGGAAAACATCAGGTACAAATAAAAATTCTAAATCCAACCGAGGAAGCGAAATTATTCTTGGGTAAGGTTATCGTATATGATACAGAACCAATATCTCATAAATTCTGAAAAGAATATGATATTCTTTAGTATTTACTGAATGGACCAATAATATTATTGAGCCATTTTCCAGAAATGTCATTCCCGTGAAAACGGGAATCCATAAAAATGTTTGAGTTGAATGTAGGGACGTTGCATGCAACGTCCCTACAATATCAATAAAAACAATAATTTACGAAATCAATTTACCTAGATTCCTGCTTTCGCAGGAATGACAGTGAAAGTCTTATGTTGAGGATTTTGATATGAAAAAGTTGTATTTATTCATTTTAGTCATAGCTATAAGTATAGGATCAATTACATGTAGTAAATCCGAAAATGAATATCGCATAATCTCTCTTGAAGATTTGAAGGACAAAATCAGAGGTGGCTGGGCCGGAAAGATGATCGGGGTTTCATTCGGGGGGCCTACTGAATTCCGATATAATGGTGTTATTAATGAGGATCCAATTAACTGGAATCCGGAAAATCTGAGGAATTCAATCGGAGAAGATGATCTTTATGTGCAGATGAGTTTTATGATGACAATGGATGAGTATGGTCTCGATGCGCCGGCCGATAAATTTGCCGAATCTTTTGCCAATGCTGGTTATATGCTGTTCCATGCCAACCGTAAGGGTAGAAAAAATGTTTGGGATGGGATTATGCCTCCGATGTCAGGACATCCCGATTATAATTTACATGCCGATGATATCGATTTTCAGATCGAGGCTGATTATATAGGTTTTATGTGTCCGGGGATGCCACAAACGTCCAATGAGATTTGTGATAAAATAGGCCATATTATGAACTATGGTGATGGTGTCTATGGCGGCATGTTTGTCAGTGCACTCTATGCAGCAGCTTATTTCGAGGATGATATCCAGAAAATACTTAATACAGCCCTGAAATCTTTACCTCCGCAAAGTGAGTATGCTCTAATAGTGAATGATGTCATTGCCGGTTACCAGCGAAATCCGGATGACTGGCGAAAAACCTGGCACGAATTACAGGAAAAATGGGGTGAAAATGATATCTGTGGAGCCCTGAATCCTTTTAATATAGACGCTAAATTGAACGGTGCCTATATCGTGATGGGTATGTTGTACGGAGAAGGCGATTTTGCAAAAACGATGGAAATTAGCACCCGTTGTGGTCAGGATTCTGATTGTAATCCTTCGAATGCATCAGGGGTGATCGGAATATTATCAGGATACAATAGTATTCCCCAAAAATGGACACAGTATATTGATGAAATTGCCGATTCAACATTTATTTATACGGATTATAGCTTCAATAAGGCAGTTGAACGGACACTTCATTATGCCCAGGAGATTATTATTAAAAATGGTGGAAAAGTAGAAAATGGCATTTGTTATATTAAAATACAGGAACCAGTGGCTGCCCCGTATGAACAATCATTTACCAATTTGAAAGGGAAATACAGAACAACTATCGAGGATAAAGAAGGGTGGCAATGGAATGGAGACTGGCGCAAAGTTGAGCATCATCAATGGGGTAGAAGTGAAAAACAAATGATTGCGGAAAAAAAAGATGCTGAGGTCATTTTTACTTTTAATGGTACAGGTGCTGTTATTATGGGGCGATGGGATAGAGATGGTGGTAAAGCAGATGTTTACGTGGATGGAGAATTTGTCAGAGAAATCGACAATTACTACTGGATGATGAATCGAGGTGCCGGATTTGATTGGTTAAACGGTGCCCATCTATTTCATGTACTGAACCTCAATCCTGGTGAGCATACGATCCGGATGGTCATTAACGGGGAGAAAAATGAAAAATCAGAAGGAACCAAAATCCGTATCGCACGGGCAATAGTGTATGATCAAATAAAATAAGCGGGGAAGATATGAAATTTATAGTTCAAACCTGTATTATTTTGTTCCTAATATTCTGTTCATTGATAGCACAGGACAAACAAAAGGTGATCCTTGATTGCGATTTGGGTGATGACATCGATGATGCTTTTGCTGTTGCTCTGATTTTAACCAGCCCGGAATTCGAAGTGCTTGGCCTGGTTATGGATTACGGAAATACCCCCAAACGTGCTCAAATTGCCTGTAGAATGCTCTATGAAATTGGACGAGAAGATATCCCGGTGGTTATGGGGAGAAAAACAAAAGACCATTACTCTCCACAATTTTATTGGGGAGAAGGATTTTCAAGAGTAAAACCGATCGAAACTGATGCTGTTGATTTTATTATTCAAAATCTGAAAAAATATCCCAATGAGGTTATTCTGTTTACAGTCGGACCGGTTCCAAATATGAAAGATGTGCTAGACAAAGATCCGGAGGTTCTAAATCTAGCAAAACATATTTACTCCATGTTTGGCTCTTTTTACATGGGTTACGGAAGAGATCCTGTACCGGATGCTGAATGGAATGTTCGATGTGATGTTGAGGCGTCCAGGGCTTTTGTATCCAGTGGTGCCCCGATTACCTATGTTCCTCTCGATATTACAACATTCATTGAATTAAATGAAGCGAACCGCTTGAGATTACTTATGCGCCAGTCTCCTCTGACTAATGCGTTGTGTGGACTGTACGCTTTGTGGGATCAAGAGACACCAGTACTTTATGATGTGGTAGCGATCGGTATGGCATTGTGGCCCGATTTATTTTCTACACGTCCAGCTCATGTAAAGGTAATCGATGGAGGATTTACCGTCATCGATGAAAGTCAAAAGCCCAACAGTCATGTGGGAATGTCTATAAATGAGGATGAATTTATAAAAAGGGTTATGGAAAGATATCTGAATCAGAATTTTCACAGAAATAATTGATCTTGATGTACCAAAATAACATTCATTTTTAAATTTGGGAGGATGTATCATGAAAAAATTTTTCATCTTAGTCATAAGCATATTCGTTTTAACTACTCTCCTGTCAGGACAAATGTCAGGGCAAACTTTTAAAATTTCAAAGGAGGAATTGAAGGACAAAATAAAAGGTGCCTGGGCGACGCAGGTAATTGGAGTTACTTTTGGGGGTCCGACCGAATTCCGCTATCGTGGAACATTTATACCGGATTACCAGCCAATTGCCTGGAACGAAGAATTGATGCAATGGTGGTATAAAAATGCACCCGGTTTATATGATGATATCTATATGGATTTGACCTTTGTTGAAGTCTTTGAAAAAGAGGGCCTCGATGCACCGGTTGAGTCATTTGCCAATTCTTATGCAAATGCAGATTATATGTTATGGCATGCAAATCAGATGGCTCGATATAACATTTTAAATGGTCTCATGCCCCCGAAATCAGGACACTGGTTACATAATCCTCATGCTGATGATATCGATTTTGAAATCGAGGCCGATTTTGCCGGGATTATGGCTCCCGGAATGCCTAATACTTCCTCGGAGATCTGTGATAAAATTGGACACATAATGAACTATGGTGATGGCTGGTATGGTGGCGTTTATGTGGCAGCCATGTATACACTGGCCTTTGTTTCAGATGACATTAATTATATTGTGGAAGAAGCGTTAAAGGTAATTCCACAGGAAAGTAAATATTATCAGACGATTAGTGATGTAATTAAATGGTATAAGGAAAATCCTGACGATTGGCAAGAAACCTGGTTTAAAGTTCAACAGAAATGGGGTGAGGATGTTGGTTGTCCGGACGGTGTTTTTACTACCTTTAATATTGATGCTAAAATAAATTCAGCCTGGATCGTCTTAGGTCTATTGTATGGACATGGAGATCTGGGAAAAACTTATTCAATCTCAACCCGTGCCGGTGATGACTCAGACTGCAATCCGGGTAACGCCGGGGGAATAGTTGGTACAATGATTGGGTACAAGAATATTCCTGATTACTGGCGGCAGGGTCTGGCTGAAGTTGAACCAATCGATTTTAAGTATACAACTATCTCCTTAAATGATGTTTATGATATGTCTTTTCGGCATGCACTCGAAGTTATCAAGAGAAATGGCGGAGAGGTGACGGATAGTGAGGTAATTATCAAATTACAGCAACCAAAGCCGGTCAAACTGGAAGTCGGATTTGAAGGACATTATCCGGTTGAGAGAAGACCATTGTTTACTGTAAGCGGTGACGACTTCGACATGGGTGTAGATATTAAAAAAGAGAAGGAATTTGAATTTGAAGGTGTCGGTTTTGCATTTACGGGTGGAACTCAAAAAAAAGGAGAAGAAGATTATACATTCGAAGTGGAAATTTATGTTGACGATAAATTAGTGGAGACCACCTCTCTTCCCACCAACTATCATGATAGGAAACCTACGCCGTTCTGGCATTATCAGTTAGCGCGGGGAAAACATAAAGTCAAATTAAAAGTACTCAATCCAACAGATAAAGCTACATTGAGTCTTGATAATATGATTATATATGACAACAAACCGATAAAACCCCAATATTAGGTGATTTAGAAACGCCTTCGGGATCTTTTCGGTCCCGGAGGTTTTTTTTTAATCCGGGAAAATGGTAATTCTTACATCAGTTCCTACGGCAACAATCTCACGATTGAGCCATTTGGTATCCTGAACAGGAACACCCTCATCTAGTTCGTCAAGATAAGTTCAAATTTTCATATCGTAAAAAAATTAGATTGTCAACCTATTGTCAACTAAATATTAAAATTATTGTCAACCTAATCAGATCTTCCGGTAATTCAGATATGAACCTAAATTTGGTCGAAACCGAATAAAGCTGGGACTCAAACACTTGGCACAATATGTACTATAACAACACAAAAAGATTCAATAGTTTTTCATCTCAAATAACCTCCTATCATCATGTTTTATCTTTATTCACATGCCTAAAGATATAAAATAAACAAAATGCTTATATTACATAATAATATTCTTATCTAACCTGAATTATTCATAAAAATAGCTGTTTCATCTAATAAGTATATGTTTTATATTGTTTTAGCGAAAACAAAAAACGTAAACAAAATTAGAGAAACAGCTATGAGAAAAAATACAAAACAAACGATGCTTTTCAAAGAAATTTCTGGGAAAAAAGTTGAAGTCGACTTTAATGGTGGTGATGTTTCCTCCGATGCCGGATTGCTTTTTCTTCGCGAAACAGAGTCTCAAATTGGAGTTATTAATAAAGTAGCTAATGCCATTCACGATAAAAGACATCCCAGTTATGTTAAACATCAAATTGTTCAACTTTTGACCCAGCGTGTTTTTCAAATTGCCTCCGGTTATGAAGATTCAAATGATTCTAATGACCTCAAGAATGACCCTATTCTAAAAATATCTTGTAACACAGATGACCCTTTGGCCAGTCAACCAACTATGTGTCGGTTTGAGAATGCACCAAGTCGCATGGCTCTTTACCGTATAGGGGAAGTCCTTGTTGATATATTTATTAATTCCTATGCCAAGCCTCCTAAAGCCATTGTTCTGGATATTGATGATACCGATGATCCGACTCATGGCAGTCAACAGTTGTCACTTTTTAATGGCTATCATGATTGCTACTGTTACATGCCCTTACATATTTATGAAGGCAAAAGCGGCAAACTAATCACTACCATTCTAAGGCCTGGAAAAAGACCATCGGGCGATGAAATCGTTTCTATCTTAAAACGCATCGTTAAGAAAATTCGCAAAGCCTGGCCTGATGTCGGCATACTTCTTCGAGGCGACTCTCATTATAGTTCATCCGCCGTTTATGATTTCTGCGATGATAAAAATATTAAATATGTTTTAGGCTTTAAGTCCTATAAACCGGTTTTGCAAAGAGCACATGGACTCATGAATAAAGCCAGAGAACTATATGAAATTTCTAAAACACCTTTAAAACTTTATGGCGAATTTTCTTATCAAGCCGGATCATGGTCAGAACCTAATCGGGTCATTTTTAAAGCTGAATACAATCAGGAAGGTTCGAATACCCGATTCATTGTAACAAATTTAGTCCATGATAATCGCAAGTTTATCTA
>JAGLYF010000293.1 GCA_023132435.1 Calditrichia bacterium
ATCAAATTTAAAAGACTATTTAAGTCTGAATGAAGTCTTAGCGGTTGGTGGTACCTGGATTGCGAAAAAAATTGATATCGAAACAAGACAGTGGAATATGATTGTAAAAAGATGCCAGGAAGCAAAAAACCTGGGATATAGAGATATTTAATATTTTTATTGATTTTCTCCCGCATGAGATAATTCAGATTACCAAAAATTCAAACCATAATTAAAAAAAAGAAATGGCAAATCTTATCATGAAAAGGTCATCATAGTTTTTTATAGAAGATGTTGTCCCTCCCGAAAATTATATCCGGTACTTAGAAAGTCCAATTTTTATGCAAAAGTAACAAACAGAAATGAAATTTCTAATCCTTCTTGGCCAATAACAGGATTAAATTAAAAACTAAATTGAATGATGGGAAAGAGATACTTTACTGAGTATATAAAAATTGAGAATATATCAGGATGATCACTATGCTGTTCAAACTTCAATGAATAAAATAGATTTTAGGCAACTCTCTTATAGAGATGGTGCAAGCCACCAACTTGTTCGATGGCAATCACTTTACCTTTGGACTTTGGCTCAATCTTTCGTGGGACAGGGGAGTTCTTTGCCAGCGAGAGGTGAGTTCTTACATTGAGATAATACTCGCGATAAGAAGTCAGGATTCTGTGTAGGTGTTTCCGGTTAAAGATGATCACATGATCGAGACATTCTCGTCGAATTGAATCGATTAATCGTTCTACAAATGGATTTTGCCAGGGAGATTTAGCTGCTGTGACCACTTCTTTAATACCCATGTTGTTGATAGTTTGTTGGAAAACGTGTCCATATATGGCGTCCCGGTCTCGGAGTAGATATTTAGGGGATTGATCATATGGAAATGCTTCTTTGATTTGTTGTGCTGTCCACAGGCTGGAAGGATTGGTTGTGATATTAAAATGTACAATCTTTCGTTTTTCATGCCATAAAATAATAAAGCAGTACAGGATTTGAAATGTTACTGTAAGCACTGTAAAAAAATCAATGGAGGCCGTTTGATCAACATGGTTTTTGAGGAAGGTTTTCCAAGTCTGCGATGGTGGTTGTGGTGTTCTAAGCAGGTATTTTGATATGGTTGATTCAGCAATATCGTAACCAAGCAGGTACAGTTCCGAATGTATCCGCGGTGCTCCCCAATAAGGATTTTCGTGAACCATCCGCTTGATAAGATCACGTATTTCTTTGCTAATCCTTGGTCTGCCGGGCTTAGATTTGGACTTCCAACGCCAGTATAATTTGAATCCTTGCCGATGCCATTTAACAACAGTTTCAGGCTTAACGATAAGGAGAGTGGATTTCCAATCAGTCCATATCTGAGAAAGCAGGGCCCAGAAGAAGCGATCTCGATTTCGTAGACAGGGGCGTTTGATGTTTCGTCTTTGCACAGCCAGTTGCTGACGAAGAGCCAGATTTTCAAAGATAAGATTATTACGATTTTTAAAAATCAGTCTGAAAATTCCAAAGACAAGTTTCACAGCCAATTTCAACATTGATATCTCCGAAAGATAGTCTTTACATCTGTCGCTGGTAGTATTTTAAGATTTTACATAACTAGTTGATTTTAAACAAGTACGGAATTTATGGGAGGGACATGGGAATTCTATGATGTCAAGGTATCTAATTTTCCTTATTGACATTTCCCTCTCCATTTTTTATAATGAACATGCTACCTCGCTAAGAAGATTCCCTAAAATAACAAATTAAGTATGTATAAAAAATAGGGTGTATTTGATCTATGTATAGAAGAAAATTTCTAAAAAATGTTATAATGGTCACATGCGTGTTCTTTCTACTTGCCATGCCATTGAATTGCGGTGTCGATAAAATAAATCATATCAATTTTGTGTTAATTTTTGTGGATGATATGGGATATGGGGATGTGAACAGAACCGGGCATCCCACTATTCAAACTCCTAACCTTGATCAAATGGCCGATGAAGGGGTAATGATGACACAATTTTATTCGGTCGCCTCGGTATGTACACCATCGAGAGCTGCTCTACTAACAGGAAGATATCCGATTCGGAATGGGATGACGCAGGTATTTTTCCCCAATAGCACAACAGGTCTGCCCCCATCTGAAATTACGCTGGCAGAAATATTAAAATCAAAAGGTTATAAAACAGCTTGTATTGGTAAATGGCATCTTGGACATCTTCCTGAATTTTTACCGACTCGTCATGGATTTGATTATTATTATGGCATTCCTTACAGCAATGATATGACCCCTGATTGGCCTTATAATCCATCATTCCTCCCCATGCCGGAATTGCCGCTGATGAGGAATGAAGATATTATTGAGCAGCCTTGTGATCAGGCAACTTTAACCAGAAGGTATACAGAAGAAACCATTCGATTTATAGAGAACAATAAGGACAGGCCGTTTTTTTGCTATCTGCCCCATACAATGCCACATCTACCATTACATTGTTCGGAAAATTTTAGAGGTAAATCAAAAAGAGGACTTTATGGAGATGTAATTGAAGAATTAGATTGGAGTGTGGGGCAGATATTAAATACACTCAGAAAATTAAACCTTGATCAAAATACCATCGTCGTTTTTACCAGTGACAACGGTCCGTCCATACAACCCAATCTAAATGTTGGAAGCGCTGGATTATTACGCGGTTCAAAGCATACGACCTGGGAAGGTGGACTCCGTGTTCCCTTTATTGTTTGGGCAGCAGACAATTTGCCAGGTGGCACGGTTAGTATGGAAGTGGGAACGACGATGGATCTGTTTACAACTTTATTAGAGATTGCTGACGCAGAAATTCCCACTGACAGGATTATTGATGGAAAAAATTTGTTGGGTGTATGGAAGGGACAAAGCAAATCGCCTCATAAATCAATTTATTTTTATCACGGTAGGCGCCTGACCGCTGTTCGATATGGAAAACACAAATTACATCTTTGGAAAAACATACCTGAAGAAATATTTGGAAAATGGGTCAAATGCGATCCATACGAGCTATTTAATGTTGAGAAGGATCCGTCAGAAAAATATAATATTGCTGATAAAAATATAGAGATAGTTAGAGCTATTGAGGAAGATATTATTAAGTTTAAAGCTCAATTGTAGGGATGAGTAATGAATTAATCTTGCCATCTACTAGACAAGGGGAAGAAAAAATGAATAATTTTAATAGACGTGATTTTTTTGGATCAGTTGCCGGAAGTTTAGCTTTTTTAGTGCCCATGATAAGTCATGATAACCATCAGCTACAAAAAACGGTAAATACTGATAGTCACTCTTGCGACTTCATTATACACAAAAAAGGCGATCAGACAATAGCAAAAAGTTCTTATGAAGATAAAGTTATAATCAGTGATCAAAATTCTTCAAAAGTTATTAATCATATTGTGGAGATCGTAAAGGAAAAAAAGGGAGGCGAAATTAGGCTAGGTACGGGTGTCTATGAAATTGATTCACCTATTCACTTACCAAGTCTGGTATCGTTAAGGGGCAGAGGAAGAAATACGATATTAAAACTCAGTCCGTTGAATCAAGAAGGAATAATTCTAAAGGTATCGCAGGGCGAATCAATTGTTATCAGCGATCTGACCTGTCAGGGAATTCCAGAGGGCAAAGATTCAAATGGAATTGTTATAGAAGACAGTGGAGATTGTGAAATACGGAATGTGCATTCTCGGGATTTTGACGGGTGTGGATTAATGCTCAGAGGAAATAGTTTTATGAATAAGATAATAAATTTAACCACTTCAGCAAATAAACGAGCTGGGATCCTTATTAAAGAAGGAGGAAGAGGGAGAGGGGGAGATTGGATGCCCAATCTGATTCTAGGGTGTACAAGTATTGCAGAACAAGGACATGGTATGGAACTTGATTTTGCAATTTGTACAAATATTACAGGTTGCCAGATCTTCCAACCAAAGGGTCATGGATTTTATATACATTCTGAGTCAAATAGTACCTGTATTTCAGGCTCGCGTGTATACCAGGGTCATCAGAATGGAATCATGGTAGAAAATTCTCATGAGTTAAATGTTTCCAGTAATATTATTTGCTGGAATCGCAAAAATGGTATTGAATTGAACCATGTTGTTTGGGGGACTGTTTCCGCCAATGAATTTATCGATAATGGAGCAAGGGTAGAGCCCAAAGCAAACGGTATTTATCTTCATACGGATACAAAATCGGTACAGATTACGGCTAATGCCATATTTAACTGGCATGGTCACTTACCCATGTGCCATGGTATTTATGAGGCAGAAAATTGTGAAAATAATCAGATTACACATAATACCATTAATTATCTCACTGAGCAAGGTGTAGTAAGTCAGGGTAAAAACAGTATAGCCGGCAATAATTTGGTTGTGGAAAAATTCTATCCACATCCTGGTGCTAAGCCATTTCCAGATGATGCACCGGATTTTGTAGGTGAATCATTTAACTCAGAAAGAATTGAGGCTTTTCTTAAGCTAACAAGACGGTAATCTATTTGGAATTAGGAATTGTGATTGTTGTTTGATTCTCTAATTTTAGGTCTTGTGCGCTTATCCTAACAGCTACCTGCTTTGTAAAAAAAAATAGATTAATCATATCTAAATAATTGCC
>JAGLYF010000294.1 GCA_023132435.1 Calditrichia bacterium
ATTCTGGCTTTGGTGCCTATAGCAGCGGCAAAAAGAGCGGCATTGCCTGTCCAATCAGCAGTTGTCCACTCATTGATAAAAGTGTAAGAATCGTTACCAGTGTTCTCATACACCCGCACCAAACCGGTGTTATCGTCGAACATGATGATCTCTTTATGACCATTATGGTCGATATCGGTGATGCCGAAACCGGTATTCCTCATCTGGTAGTGAGTGGTGTCGGACGCTTGTGAAAAGGCACTAGTTGTAAAAAAAGCTATTGCCGTAACAATAAAAAACAAGCTTAATTTCTTCATAACTTATTCTCCATAATTAGGTTAATTGGTAACAATGAAATATTGATGCTAAATCTCACCTCCTCTCGCTTATTTTGTTTTGTGTCCTCTCATATTATAATATTCCCTCCTTTCATTTAAAAGTTAGAGTTCTGCAAAATAGGTGAAATTCTGTTAATGTGTCATTCCGAACTTGTTTCGGAATCTTGTATTTATTGAAGTTTGAGATCCTGAAATAAATTCAGGATGACAAAAAATGCTATTTTGCAGAAGTCTTCAATTCAGTAATAAGTTGTATTTTATATGATACATATCATTATGTGAACATATATAATTTTATGAAAATATTTACATATAGAAATTGTTTAAATCAAGTATTTTTTTAAATAATGCCCCCAGGATACAAGGACATAATCAGTTATTTAATAATAGCAAATTTGCCAATCTTTTCGCCTATACCCGGCGCATCTATATGGTAGATGTAGAGTCCATAAGCGACATCCATCCTGTCTTTGGTTCGCAGATTCCAGAACTCACTACCATCATCAATATCTTTATCATGCTCAATAGTTTGCACCAGATAGCCTCTTACTGTGTAAATGCGAATCGTGCACTCTTTCGGCAGGTGAATAAATTCGATCTTTCTTTCCCCTCTGCCGGTAAAGTATAAACTCTTAGCTTCCCACGAGGCAGCCGCAACATACGGATTAGGAACAACAGCAATTTTATCTAAGTCGGTTTTAGCAATATCCGGCTGAATATAAGCGGCTTTAGTGCTAACTGTAAAGCCATCACCGCTCAGGCCATCACCATAATCTCCCCGAAACGGTTTACTGGTGTGAATTAAAAGAACATCACCATCTTCCATTGGCTCTGGCGTCGCTGAAGTATCGGCTGGGTTATTGAAATATATTTGCCAGGTTTTGGTATTCTCCCCATTAATTGTCTCCCAGATATAAATAAAATCTTGATTTGGTCTGTCTGGTATGCCGTTATTATTCAGATCCTTAAAATAGAATTTACAATATCTCTGCTCGGTTACGTTCCAAACTTTGAAGTTAGCCGGCTTATTATTGGTGGAAGTATCAACAGCCATGGCTTCAAACCGAATTTCATAATCAGCCGGATACGGTACACCATTGGGATTATAGGGATTAACGCTAATAGAATAGTTGCAATCGCCGGTAATCCAACCAGACAATGAGTCAATATAGGCTAGTACATCGTTATATACAAGGATTCTCATGCCGTCAAAAACCGGACCATCTTGGGGTCTCAATTGGTATCTCCGCTTAATGGGGTCCACTAATATTGAGTCTATACCGATATGAGGACTGTTATCGATGAGTGTCTCCTGAGGAGATGATGTTATATCATAAACCGAGTAGTGAGTGGTCTGGAAAAGATCGCTATGGCTGAAAGCTATTTGATAAGTATGATAGTCTTTCACCTGCATGTGATTTAAAATTTCTATGGAGATGAAACCGGTTCCGGGGCCGGAGTGTTGAATGTTATCTTGTTGAGGCGGCTTATATCCTGCGGCCGGTACTCTAGGCGTAGCCACCACCGTATTAATATCAGTGTCAGTAACATTCCCCAGCTCATCTATGCGAATAATAGTGGTGCATTCAGTTGGCGGCAGCCCAATTTCACCTAACCGCGGAGGAGGAAATCCCTGATCATAAGAGACCACCGCATAGTAGTAAGTCTGACCATTTACAACTGTAGAGTCAGTCCAGAAATGTACCAGACCGGTATCGTCGCCCATATCAAATTGAATCCCATTGATACCCACCGGATGAGGTCCTTTTACCCACCACAGGGTGTCGGGATTAAAATTGGCCAGGTCGCATTGGAAGATAGGCTTACGCAGTGTCTTAATTCCATAAGTATCGGTAATTACTTTCGGTTCTAAGAATGCAGGGTCGGTACTGCGATAAATGCGATAGCCTTCAAAATCATATTTTTCAAGAAATCGATCATAGGAATTTTCAGCCTTGCGGTCCCAATAAAGAGCTACACGCCGATCTCCTACAACAGCACGAACAGTTGGTTTATCCGGAGGGCGGGAAAAATTATAATTGGCATTGTATATTCCCTGAACGATTATTTTATTTCGTATCAAATCCTGACGGTCTTCACCAAAAAGTAACGCCATGGAAAATCTTTCGGTTTGACCTGCTTTTAATGAAAAGGGACCAGACG
>JAGLYF010000295.1 GCA_023132435.1 Calditrichia bacterium
GGGGGGTGTTTATCATTTCCCTCAGAGTCTTGCCTTCAACATATTCCATAACGATGAAGGTCTGTTTGCCCGCAGAGTCTGGATCATCCTCCTCGGCAATTTCATAAATGGTAACAATGTTGGGATGATTTAAAGAGGCGGCTGCTTTTGCCTCCCGTTCAAAGCGCTCGACATTTTCCTTGTCTTTAGTAAGATGTTGGGGGAGGAATTTGATCGCTACCTTACGTTCCAACTTCAGGTCCTCGGCGAGATAGACTTCGCCCATCCCTCCTTCACCGAGTTTTTCAAGAATTTTATAATGTGATATCGTTTTGCCTATCATAGATTATATCTTTAAAAGGAAGGACTAGAGTGTGAATAAACTAACCACTGTTAAGGGAATTAGCAAGGAAATAGTGACAAAAGAAGTCTACAAATTGGTCCACGAATTTATCCCGTGAGATGAATAAGGTTATTTGAATTAATCTGGACAATGCTCAATAATATCTCACGGGATGAACACGAATTAATTTTTATTTCTACATTAAAATTGCTGCCTTTCATTGAGAATCTAAATGTTTATGCAAATATATTTATTTCTTTTTTATATAATATAATCATTGTAATTTATCTCAGATGGGAGTTCTCAGAAATCACTTTTCCATAATATAAATTAAATCCGTGTATCTTTTTCCGTGATCTTCCGTGGTTAAAACAAAAAGGAGGTATGATGTATTTGATGAAGAGTGTACTACTAATCATTTTACTTTTTGCATTTTTTGGATGCCAGCAAAAATCATCGGAAACACCCCCGGTGGCTCCTGTGAGGAATGTCGTCGATGAACACTATGGCGTAAAAGTTGACGATCCCTACCGCTATATGGAAGATCTTGAAGATCCGGAAGTTCAGGTCTGGATCAAGGGCCAGGCTGATTATACCGCCCAGGTTCTGGGACAGATTCCGGGCCGGGAAGATTTGTTCCAACGCTTAAAGGAACTGGATGCCGGTAAACCTTTTTCAAACGTCAGGATTTTCAGACACAAAGATGGTTCTCTTTTCTATTTGAATCGTAAAGTTGGTGAAAACATCAGAAAACTCTATATCCGTGATGGAAAAACCGGAGAAGAAAAACTACTGGTTGATCCGGAGAGTATAAAAGCCGAGGATAACCAGCATTATTCCATTTACTATTATTCACCTTCACCGGATAAAAAATATGTGGTCTATGGTTTGGATCAGGGTGGTTCAGAAGAGACTACTTTATATATATTAGAGCTGAGTTCCGGTCAGGTGTTGTCTGAAACCATTGATCGCATTGAAACCGCATATAACAAACCCCGCTGGACACCGGATAGCAAGGGTTTCTTTTATACCCGCCGTCAGGAATTACCGCCGGATGCGCCAGAAATTGAAATATACAAAAATACAAAGGTATACTATCACAAAATAGGCACAGCGGTTACGGACGATCGACTTATTGTCGCGAAGGGTCATTCACCAAGAGCTACTTTTAGTGATGTGGACTTCCCCAGTCTTTATATTCCGGCAGGTTCGGATTATGCGGTTCTGAAAATCAAACACGGGGATTCCAATGAACTTACCCTCTTTACAGCGCCGATTAAATCTCTATTAAAAAATAATATTCCATGGGTAAAAATCTGTGATGTTCCGGAAGGAGTAACCAAGTATGATGTTCATGGAAATGACATTTATCTGCAAACCTACCAGAATGCTCCACGGTTTAAAGTCGTTCGTACATCATTAAAAAACCCTGATTTTAGTTCTGCCAAATTAATTGTATCCCCCGGTAAAACTGTCGTTCAATCGCTGAACACAGCAAAAGATGCACTGTATGTAACCATTCTTGATGCTTGTTTCAGAAAAATTTTGCGTGTTCCATATGGGAATGAAGCCGACTCAGATTACCTGACAATTCCAAATAATGCCGCAGGATATGTCACATCCATTAGCAAAGAGCTTTACGGAATGCTGGTATATGCCACTTCATGGACAAAGGGAAGCTTGATATACAAGTATGATCCGGAAAAGGACTCCTTTGAAGATACGGGAATGATGCCGGCGGGAAAATTTAATGATCTCGAAGGATACAGTTCCAAAGAAGTAAAAGTTAAGAGCCATGATGGTGTGATGGTCCCGCTTTCAATCATTTACAAAACTGATATTCAGATGAATGGGAAAAACCCAACCCTTGTACAGGGATATGGATCCTATGGAATGGCCAGCGGTGTCTTTTTTAATCCACTCCGTATTGCCTGGTTGGAAAAAGGTGGGGTGATTGCGGTTGCCCATGTGCGGGGAGGTGGTGCATACGGTAAGGAATGGCATTTAGCAGGTCAAAAAACCACCAAGCCAAATACCTGGAAAGATTTTATCACCTGCGCCGAATATCTGATATCTGAAGGATATACCTCAAAAGAACTAATCGCCGGACAGGGTGGCAGCGCCGGTGGTATCCTTATTGGCCGGGCGATCACGGAAAGACCGGATCTGTTCGCCGCGGCGATTATCAATGTTGGAGATCTGGATGCGATTCGCATGGAAACAACAACCAATGGGGTTCCAAATATACAGGAATTTGGCACGGTCACCATCGAAGAAGAATTTCATGCGCTCTTAGCGATGAGTTCCTATCACCATGTTGTGGACGGTGAAAAATATCCGGCAGTCTTGTTGACACACGGTATGAATGATCCGCGCGTCGATCCCTGGATGTCTGCAAAAATGACCGCCAGATTGCAGGCTGCTTCAGCCAGTGGTAAACCGATATTATTTAGGGTTGATTATAGTGCCGGTCATGGAATCGGTTCTACACGTAATCAATACCTCCAGCAGACAGCAGATCAAATGGCGTTTTTACTATGGCAGTTTAATTTATCTGATTAATCAGAGATGATAGATGTAGTCCATCTCCAAGATGGACTACATCATGTTCAATTCTTTTTTAAGGTTAACAGCAAAGAATAACCCTCCCCTTAATCCCCTCCCTGCAAGCTTGCAGGGAGGGGAAATCCCGACTTTGCCGGGATAGGGGGGGTAAAAGAGGTGTCACACCATAGAAAGGAAGGGATTCACGATCTGAATTCCCGAATAAAACTGTCCTGTATTTAAATCTTCTGAATAAATTTCACTACAATTTGCATGTTCAGCATTGCTTATAATACAGGCATCCCAGAATCCGATTTTATAAAGGTGCATAATCTCAACTGCTCTTCGGATCTGTACGGGCGATTGATAAATAACTTCAAATGATTCAAGTAATTTTAACTGGCGAAGAACCACATCCTGAGACTGTTTTAATTTATTTATGGCTACAAAGGCATATTCCTGTAAAACCTGTGTTGATATCGTTCCGGTTCTTTTTTTCATCAGAGATTTTACAATTTCAAGTGCCCTTTTTTGTTTCTTTATCACTCTCCTGTCATTTGCATATATAATAATATTGGTATCAATGAATATTTTATTCATTTATTTAGCTCTTTTGTATATTTCTTCCCTGTTGAATTTATAATCCCTAGCGGATTTTCCACCATGTTCTAAGGCGATGGCCTCAAATTCATCCGCTGTTTTGTCAGTATCCGTGTGTCCTGTAATTTTTCTCAGATATTCACGTACCAGATTATTTAGCGTGGTATTCTGCTTTTTTGCATACATCCGGGCTTTTTCTATCAATGATTTATCTGCTGATAACGTAATATTCATCTATACTCTCCTATATACGTGTACACATAATACACATATTATACCATAAATAATTCCTGAAATCAATCTAATTCTGCATTTTTATCAAATGTAGTGGCGACCCCGATAAAATCGGGATAACCGGGTTGGTCGCCCATATAATCAACACCACAATTGATCAGGCAAACAGGTCGCTCAACAATACGGACCAAACCATATTTGAAACAACAAACGGTTCTTTCACCCAAACAAAGTGCACTACGCCCCTCACAGGGTTTCATTTATCTGATGGTTCACTGGATTATTTAAGATATATTTACGAATTGCAAATAATTCAGCGTCGTTTCGAATGACCCGGTCATAATAATTACGTTGCCATTGGAAATTATTCAATCCCATTTTGTGTATTCTTTTTGTTACCACTGATTTATATTGCCCGATGATTGATCCTAGTGATTCTGGTTTTAATGATATTTGGACGACAGGTTCTCGTTTTAATGTTTTATGGGCGACCGACCCGGTCGCCCCTACATCGTTCATAATAGTGCGGATCTGTGCGGTTTTAATCCACTCATCTCGTGCAACCACTCCAAATTCGTTTAAAATTACTATTTTATTGTCAATCAGACCAAGTGTATTCTCTTTACGCTGTGTGCATATGGTCACAAAATAGACACCGCTGGAGCAATAATTATACCCATTAAGACGAATCGATCGACGTTCACGATATCCCATATTAATTATTATCACAAATATTATGCCAACGCATAAAATGATATATTTGTTAATAATTGTAGGGGCGATCCGGTGGATCGCCCATATAAAAAAACCATATTTTATCAGGCGACCGGATCGGTTGCCCATATTGGCATGATCCGACAACAAGATGATTTGCCTATATAAAACAAATTATCACAAATTCGTAATTTCATAAATTTAAGTTATGTATCAGCCAAAATATTTGTTAAGTTTATTGTTTTTTTACGAACCGATTGCAGATCATGCGATTTCCCGGCCAAACAGTAGAGACGGCCCGTTGGGCCGTCTCATTTAGATTTATCAATTAAGGAATAAATTCATTTATGAGAAAAAACAATTTTAGAAATATTGCCATCATTGCTCATGTCGATCATGGCAAAACCACCCTGGTTGATGGGATGTTAAAGCAGAGTGGGATATACCGCGACAACCAGAAGATAGAGGAACGTGTAATGGATTCCCTGGATCTGGAACGTGAGCGTGGTATCACCATTTTGGCAAAAAATACAGCAGTTACCTATAAAGATATTAAAATTAATATCGTCGATACACCGGGACATGCTGACTTTGGTGGTGAAGTGGAACGCAGTCTGAATTTGGTTGACGGAGCATTATTATTGGTTGATGCAAGCGAGGGCCCCTTGCCACAAACCCGTTTTGTTGTTAAAAAGGCTCTCGAAAAAAAATTACCAATTATTTTGGTAATCAATAAAATCGATCGTCCTGATGAGAGAATTAAAGACGTCATCAACGAGGTTTATGATCTCTTCATTGATCTTGATGCTACAGAAGATCATATTGATTTCAAAATTCTGTACACTAATGCCAAATTGGGGGTGGCCCACGAGAAAATCGGCGATAGTTCTAATAACTTGCAACCTCTTTTTGAGACAATCATTTCTGAAATTCCCGGACCTGAAGCTGATGATACTGCAACGCCCCAATTTCTGGTTACCAGTCTGGATTATGACTCCTATGTGGGGCAGATTGCTGTTGGCCGCTTATCAAACGGTATCCTGGAGATGAACAAAAGTTACAGTCTTTGTGCCGAGAATCAAATTACCAATGGTATTAAATTTTCAGCATTGTATACCTTTCATAATCTCAATAAAAAGCGGGTTGATAAAGTTATTTCCGGAGATATTATTGCCCTTGCCGGGGTCAACAATCTGAATATCGGAGACACGATTTCCTCGCTGGAAAACCCAAAACCATTACCGCGTATTCGGGTAGACGATTCAACCATATCAATGATATTTTATGTTAATAACAGTCCTTTTTCCGGAAAAGAGGGTAAATTCCTGACTTCCCGCCATTTAAACGAGCGCCTGGAAAGAGAAACGCTCAGTAATGTGGCGATTGAGATTAAACCAACGGGTCGTGCAGATGCCTTTGAAGTTTGCGGTCGCGGCGAACTACAAATGGCGATTCTGATTGAAACCATGCGGCGGGAGGGATATGAATTCATGGTATCAAAGCCACATGTCATTGTCAAAGAGATCGATGGTAAGAAGTGTGAACCAGTGGAACATGTTTTTATCGATGTGCCGGAGGAATATGTCGGTACACTGACGGAAAAGTTGTCGGAAAGAAAAGGACGTATGACCAATCTGGTTAACCATGGTCATGGCCGCGCCAATATCGAGTTTATGATTCCCGCACGCGGTTTGATTGGTTTTCGAAGCCATTTTTTGACAGATACCAAAGGGGCCGGTGTCATGAACTCCATTTTACATGGCTATGAACCATGGTTTGGTCCAATCCCTCAACGGACTACGGGAGCCCTTGTTGCCGACAGAGTCGGCAAGGTGAACACCTATGCAAGCCTGGCGATGGTTGACCGTGGAGAATTGTTTTTGGAAGTAGGCACATCGGTATATGAAGGGATGATCATCGGGGAACGAAATCGTGAAACCGATCTCGATGTCAATATTACCAAAGAAAAGAAACTGACCAATATGCGTAGTTCAACTTCCGAAGCGACAGTTACCCTGAGACCGCCACGTATGTTATCCCTCGATCAGTCGATCGAATTTATTGCAGAGGACGAATTGGTTGAGGTAACACCGCAAAACATCAGACTCTCAAAAATAGAGAGAGACAAACAAAAACGCGCTGCCTTGTATAAAAAAGAAAAAAAATTGTAATTGTAGGGGCGATCGGTTCGGTCGCCCATGAAAACAAAACCACATTTAATCAGGGGATCACTGTTTTAGCGGCGCCGCCGATCAGATCGGTAGCAAATCCGCCCACATCGAACAGCGGTGGCACCGGAATACCGGCGCCTAGATTACGGTGCGATTGCGCCCAGATAGTCATGACTGTACGGGCGATCATGATCTTTTCATCCACCTGTATACGCCAGGCAATCAGTTCATCCTGTTTGGCAATATATTCGGTTTTTATGTCGTTTAGTTGGTTGAGCACAACATCGATCTCGTGCAGCTGTTCGAGCAGATGGGATTCAGCTGCGGCCAACTGAGCCGGAGAAGCATTCTCAGCTGAGGGCAAATAATCAGTTAATGAAGCATTCTCCTGCAATAGCGTATCCAATTCTGCCTTGTCCCCGATACGCGCACGGTATAGCCGTGTGATCGACAGCATCATCTGTTCCTGCAAGTTTCTCAAACGCATATAATTGATTCTGGTCGCGCCATAGTCTCGTTCAATCTCACGATCGAAGCCAAGCAGAATCGGATCAATCATAGCCTGAATCTCATCCAGGCGACTCTGTATGGCCAGCACGACGCTATTAACAATCGGGCCGGCAGCAGCAATCCCATCGAGATATGTTTCCGCGTCGCGAATATTTTCCAATACGGTTCTGGCGCCCATTTCATCCAGTTGCAGACTGTCCACCTTTTGATTCTGTATCGATTTTTTCATGGCGTCGTAAATATATCGTGCCAGTTGCCGATTCTTCTCCCGGTCCTTTAATTTTGAATTATTGATGGCCACTACCTGATTTGAGTAGTATACAACTCCACGCATCGCTTCCATTAGCGAAAGGGCAGGCTCGGTTACCTGCTCGAATTCCTGAATTGTGATATATGGTTTGAGATGTTTCCACTGGAACGGCCGGCTGATTTTTGTCGCTTCACTAAACAATGTACCCGCGTTTTCCGAAAACGGTGTCATATCGATCTTGCGCGATTTCTGAAAAACAGAACAGCCGGTTATGAAAAACATAAGCGATAATAAAATGATAGTGGTTTTCATCAATAACTCCTTCATTTTGGAGGTAGTGTAAAAAATAATCGATTATTTCCTTAAAAAAGCAAGCCTATTCTTTGCATCCACTATCTCAGGATTATTCGGGTCTGACAGGGTACAGATATCTAAAAATTTCTCATAAGATTCAGTTGCTTTATCAATCTGCCCTCTACGCTCATACAACATACCCAGACGGTAGTGATATTTGGGATTAATAAGGCGCCATTCTCTTTTAAATGGATCAAGTTCCGTGAGTCTTTTATATTCCATGATCGCACGATCTACTTCCCCTTTTCGCGAATAGGCCTGAGCCAAACCATCCTTCGAGCGAGGGAAATTGTAAACAAAATAGTTAAGCGTGAATCCAAATGGTGTTTCAAATGATTTTAGATTGTTAACTATTTCTATCGCCTTTTCCAGTGAATCTTCCTTTAATAATATTTGTGTATACAAGAAATCCTCGCGATACCGGTATCTTTCTTTATAAATAGGTGTTAATTTGGGGAAAAGTGTTTTTATTTTCTCTAATTCGATCCTGGCTGAATCCATTTTCAATTGATTTAAATAAATATTTCCTTGCGCAAAAGCATGATCTGCCTTATGGTTGGCTAGATATTGCGGAGTCCTTCTCACTTGATATTCATACCATTTGGTAAAATACTTACGACTTTCTTCAAAATCATTCTGGTCTAATAAAATCCAACCCTTTAGTCCATAGCTCATTGCAACTCCCCACTTACTTTTAAGCTTGTGAGCTAGCTCAGCTGATTTATTAATTTCTTTAAAGGCCTGATGATGGTTCCCTATAAAATAGAAATATAGCGCTTTCCAAAAATGACCTCTTCGTATTGTACTTTCTGATGGGGCGTTGAGAATCCACCGTTCAATCCATGCAAGAGCACTATGATAGTCCTCCTGAAGCGCAGAGATATAGGCAAGACGCCACTCTGATCCAAAATCGGGTTTAACCTCTAATGCCTCCTTATATTTTTTTATTGCCTTCTCAATTCTTCCTGTCCTTAAGTAAAGTTCACCATAGGAATCGAAGGGATTGGCATCACCGGGTAAGACCTCTGAATAACGCTTCAAGTATTCATCGGCCTTTTGAAATTCACCCATATCCCCGTATACATAGGCCAGATCATTTAATGACGGTCCGTAATTGGTATCCAGTTTTAATGCCTGATTGTGGGATATGATGGCATGTTCATATTGTTTTTGGCTATTGTAATAAAGGCCAAGATCAAAAAATACACGCTTTTCTTTCGGGTATTTTTTTGCCATCTGTTGTAAAATTAAAAATCGTTTTTCCGGATTTTTTTCGATCCTCCTGCTATAGTTTGCCTCAATATACATGCGATCTTTTTCATTGGCTTTATTGGCATATATTTTGGCTTTTTCATAACAGGCATCCTGGGATTCTTCATCATCTAGCGCCCCATTTGCCCAGGCCAGATAGAGGTAGGCAACAGCGAAAGTAGAATCTAAATGGATGGCCTTTTTTAAAAACGTGCGTGCATCTTCATAATACATTTTATCATATGCATCTTGTCCCTTGATAAGAAAATGATAAGCCTCCATAGACCGTGTGGTTACCTCCGAGATTCGGAGTCGGGACTCTTTTATTTTACTTTCGGAAACATCTATACTTTTTGATATCTCCCGGCTCAACTCGTCAATCTGATTCTGAAGTATACTACCTACGCCCTCACCCCGGGAGCTTGCGCTATTCAGGAGACGTTTGCTCTGTACATCCAGTACTTTGACATCAGTGGCGAAGACATCACCGGCCTTAACAAAACTGCCCAAAACAATAGCCTCCACACCCTCCATACGGCAGATCTCAAATCCCAGATCCTGATCGATGACATCGAAATTTTCTTTGCCCAATTGCTTAAGCAGATCATAAATTCTCTCCCAGGTGATCACCTGCAGATATTTTGACTGTTCCAGATTGGTGATCAGCAGATTAGGGATTGCATCCTGCAGATAATCATATTTCGGATCGCCGGTTTGGTTTTTAAAACTGATCACTACAATCGGTTTAGGGGTAATGTCCACATCCTGATCAAACAGTGTCGATCTGAAAATGAAAAAAAAGCAGAGGGCGACAAGAACAAATGCTGCCGGCAAAATCCACCTCTTATATCCCGGTGATTTTTTTATTTCCGCCGGTGCAGTCTCAACGGTTGGTTTTGAATCAGACTCCCGGCGAATCTTTTTCAGATCAGCCTGCATCTCATCGATATGCTGATATCTCTCTTCAGGATCCTTTGTCAATGCTTTGTTGACTACATGTTCCAGATCTTGTGAAATCCCTGTGCGCACACCGGATACCGGTTTGGTCTCATCGTTGATGATCGCATACAGTTGAGCCTGTTCATAAGCAGCATCGAAGGGTAGTTGGCCGGTGAGCATCTCATACAAGATCACACCCACAGACCAGATATCTGTCCGTCGGTCAACTTCTTCTCCCCTGGCCTGTTCCGGTGACATATAAGCGACGGTTCCCAGGGTTGTGCTCTCTTTGGTTATCTTGGTAAAACCGGAAAGTTTAGCCAGACCAAAATCGACGATCTTCACCTCATCCTCATCGGTAATCATAATATTGGCTGGTTTTATATCACGGTGGACAATACCTTTTTCGTGTGCTTCTTGTAATCCTTTACAGCATTGGAATGCGATATCGACGGCCTTTTCAATAGGCAGCGGTCCGCGTTGAATTCTCTTTTTCAGCGTTTCCCCCTGGCAATAGGACATGGCAATAAAGCATTGTCCTTCCTCTGTCTCACCAATCTCAAAAACAGTACAGATATTTGAATGTTCCAGGGCTGAAGCCGCCTGAGCTTCGTGAATAAACCGCTGTCTGGCCTCATCGTCATTGGTGAGTTGTGATGGAAGAAATTTGAGAGCGACAGTGCGCTTCAATTTCATATCCTCGGCCTTATAGACGACACCCATCCCGCCGCTACCGAGTTTTTCGAGAATTTTATAATGTAATATCGTTTTACCTATCATAGATTTATATCTTTAAAAGGAAGGACTAAAGTATGAATAAACTAACCACTGTTAAGGGAATTAGCAAGAAATTAGTGACAAAACAAAAGATCCAAAGGGCTGAGGTTCAAGGTTTGTGAGATATACACACCCGGATACTTGATCTCTCGAATCTTGAATCCTTTTTCTTTTTTGAATTTTGGATTTTGGATTATCGTATTTCTTAGCACCATCAAATGCCACCTAAAATATTTAAAAAGAGGTGTGGATTAAATAATTATTTTAAGAATTATTTTGTTGTTTTATTTTGTTCGCCCTTTTTCTCTCAATAGGTTTAACTTGCTTTTTTTTATCCTTTACCTTTGGGATTAAGATTTTGGGATTCATAGGGGGAAGAAATATATCTCTTAGACAAGTACCCGCAAATTTTTCATAGAATATACCCCGAGTTGTAGAATAGGCTATACCTACAAGAGTAATCATTAATTCATCCGGAACCTTCACCATATTTTTTCTTAATTGAAATGATTCCATCCCTAGGATTTTAAAGCTATAAAGCATTGTAAGATTACTATAACATGTCTTTTTTGTTTTATAATCATAGACTTTGGTTTGAAATCTTATATTTATTCTATTCTCATTTAGAACTATTTGAATTCCAGTGTAGAACTCAAAAAAAGCATCTGTAATTGATTCTTGAATATTTTCAGGTACATGAATTGCAAAATCTAATACCTTTATTGATTCAATTTTATACTTGACTTCAACTCTTCGGTTATCCAGTGTATTATTCATATCTCAATTCGCCGTTTGAGCGTTGGATGGTTCGCTAAATACTGCTTTTATTCCATCATACTCTTGATACTTATTTTTAGGAAGATCGTGAAATTTTAATTCTTCTGTTGAAAAATCATATACGAACACTTCTTGATAGTCTGATTTTAAAGTAGTTTTTCGCTCTTTTTGTTCGGTCACATTTATATTAATTATATCTTCCCCAAGAGCAATTTCAATTTTAGTGATAGTTTTCAAGGTTAAATTCGTATTACCGGCCAATATTTTGCTGAATTGAGATTCTTTCATTCCAATTTGTGAGGCAAATTCTTTTTGTTTTATTTCTTTAGAAGCCAGAATTTGTGAAATTTTAACTGCAATTTCTGTTTGCTTCTGAACCAATTTATTTATTTCTACTGGAATCTTTTCAAGAATTTTATGGAACATTGTTTTTTTCATATATCTTCCCTCTCAAATTTTAAGTTTCCTTGAAATTTATACTTATTATCGTACGTAATTTCACCATCATTAATACGTTGATCTATGCGGTTTGAAACATATTGCAATACTTCAACACAATGGTTTAAATGTTCGTCTTCTTGATAAGTTCTGGTTTTCTTAATCCCTCCGCCACCAAGTAAAATTAATATGTTTCCATACCGACAACAATATAACCTTAAATTATCACGCCACAATGCGGCAATTGCATCATTAAGGGCTCCTTCTCCTAATTTAAAAAATTGATCTTGTGCCCCTACTTCATGAGCAATATATTTTATACGAGCCATTAAGGATTGGAATTCTAAGTGATCGTATACATAATCATCAATTAAAAAATTTTCAAACTCAGTGTATTCATCATCATCTATTCTAACTGTATAGATGTGACATTTTTCACCCAGTTCAACTAATTCAATATTAAATGAAAAATTCACTTTTAAGTTAATTTTATTAGATTAGAATTGCAAGCATTATATGAAAACTATACTAAGATCAATAAATGTATTTTAAAATTCATTAATTATCAATTTAATATTAAATACACTACTATCTTTTCTAAGAACAGAAGATTGAAAACTTTCTGAAGAGTGGTGAGCATTGTTTATATTGAATTAAAGTTGATTTGTTACTGAATAGCGGGAGTACGTGGGAGTCTCCCGACTAAGTCGGGATCCGCCGGGGCGGAGAATCCGTTTACATTATTTATCACCAAATGTTTCACCAATTCTAAAATAGAGTCCCCAATCATCAATTCCTTTGGCAATATCAATACCTATGTTTATTTTTTCTGATGGAATAGCCATATATCTAAGACCAACACCTGCGCCTGGTAAAAGTCCTTGAAATGAAAAAAGCACCTACTGCTACCAAAGCAATAGATGCTTTATACTTATTGAAAATCTATTTACAGGGCTTCTTGGGAAGATTATTCATATCAGGCTTATAATACCGAACAACAAAGTAATAAGGCTCCCCAGCATTAACGGGCATCCAGTATGTTCCGTTTTTAGGATCCTCAACGCTAAAGGTAATGGTAATATTTCCGTCTGTATCCGGTTTAGTATTGTATGCATTAAATAAATCATTTTTGCCGGGAATAGTATTTCTGGTTAATGCACTATAACGGGTAACTGACCAGAACAACTCTACCCCTTCAGGTTCGTAGGGTAAGGTAAATACTTCTGTTTTATCACCGTTAAGAACTTCGTCGTTGCAGTTCGTGAAGAATGGACCATAGTAAGCGTGATGAAGAGGAAAGCCAAGGTGACCTACTATAGCTGCAGCACGATATTCAGGATCGTTACTGTTAGGCTCTTCACTGTCAATTGGGCCGAACATCCCAATATTTCCGGTTACACTAAACTTAGGAGCTACAACACCAATATAGTTACTAACACGAATATAATCTTCTTTGCTAAAATCAACAACCGAGGTAAGAATTTCTTTATTCTGTGGATAAACATCGTGCGTTTCAATGGTATGTTTTATCGGATTTTCAATTATTAATTCTTTACTGCTAACGCTAGTAAGTTTAATTTTCTCTTGAATAGCCCAAGCATTTACCATGTCTTCGGCAGTTTTAACCTGAATTCTGATAAAAAGATGTGGATAATCTCCCGGGCTTTCAATTACAGTAGAACCTTCCGGAGCTTGCATTTCTTTACCCTTACGTACAATTGTATATTTGCCTTTAGGGTGAATTTGGTCATAAATAGTATAATGTTCCTGGTCAGTAATATGAATGGAATAATAACGACCTTCTTCAATTTCAGGATATTCAACAGTTACAGGTCCTTCAGTAAGGTCTACTACAACTTTTGTATAAATATGATCCAATGCAGGTGTTACCACTGGATCAGTGCCTTCTGTTGGTAGTTCTTTAGTGTGTAACAGTTTGTTTGTACCCCCCGCCTGCTTGGCAGTTGTTACCATATACATCATATGGTGATAAACTTTAAAGGCCATCAAATCGGCGTCTGAAGGTCTTTCAGGTTGATTGGCGGCTTTTTCCGTTTCGACTTTTTCACCGCAGGCCATAAAGCCAAATGCAAAGACCATAGATAAAATTAATATTGCTGTTTTATTCATTTTTCCCTCCCATTTAATTCAAAGGTAGTGTCAAAAGTAACTCGATTCACAGGGCGCTGCCCTGTGCTTTAATATTTTTCTCCTTCGGAGAAATTCAAATAATTCTAAATGCTTTTAGATGTTTGTGATTATTTAAAAGAAAGAAATAACTTAGAACAATTAATTTATCAATCTTTATAATAATATAGCAAGTAAATTCCAGTTGATTCAGACTTAGTTCACCTTTTGCACTGCCGGTGGTGACCACTCGTTATTCATTACCTGACAATTAGCATAACATCGTGGACACTTTTAATTCATTTTGTCATAGCCCCATTTTTAGGTGAGGACTATGCCAAATGAATTAAAATCAATTAACTATGAATATGTATCTTAATACGTAATTCACTATTATGAGTCATTTTGACAGTACACGATGTTGTGCTATTTATGAATTACCGATTATTCTGGGCCTTTAATCCGAATGGCCAGATAGAAGGGTTCAGTTGCCGATCTTTTCTATATCCGGCAATGCCCAGGTTCTTTCAAAATAAGGTTCAAGTGGTGCATATAGTCGTAAGTAAGCAAAGAAACCCTGATTGGGAACAGTAGGTATCCAGTTTTGTTCCTTGCCTTCCGGTGCTTCTGGTCCAAAATATAAATCAACCGAGCCATCTTCATTGGTCAACAGATCCATTCTGGATGAGCGGTCGGCTATTTGTTGCTCGTTATTTATCAAACAACGCGTATCAACATCGTAAAGCGTTATTGACCAAAATTGTTTTGCCGGTGGATTTGGAGGGATATGCAGTTTGTAGCTCTTGCTGCCATCCAGCCAGTTTCCTTCACTATCCTTATAAGCGCCAAGATAAGCCTGACCAATACCGGGGATCTGTGTTGCCATTGCTTTATTCGTACCGATCGCTTCGTAGGTGTATGCTGCCATCTCATCAAGCTGGTGGTAATATTCTGTTTCATGAGACCAATGCCAAACCATTGGATATTTCCAATGGGTTTCAGAACGATAGTATACATCATCGAACCTCTTTTCAAAAGTATTGGCTTTTGCCATAGCTTCACCAACTAATACTGCTTCAGTCAATATTTTTATTTGACGCTCATCCGGATTAAAAGGCTTACCTTTTTCAATACCCAAAGGTTTAAGCATGGCCATCATTACCCGGTCGTGGTCCTGAACCACTTCATTGTTAATAATATCAGACAAACGCTCCCAATAAGCCATACCTCTTGGTTGCACATGGCTCCAATCTCTATTATCCGCATCAATAAACTTTGTTCCCGGTGGATTATTTCTTTCTGCATATGGATAAAGTTTCAGGCTGCGAATCCAAGCTAAGCCTTTTTCATTATCAGGATTGAGAGCTCGAAGACCCAATCCAAAATTTTGCGATGGCATACGGACCATAAAATAACCTTCAACATCCGGCATATCATTTCCAGGAGGGACAATTAGGTATTTTCCTCCTTTACATTGATCAGGTCCCATGGCACCCACATCCATAATATTTAACTGCCAGAAATTGCTGATACCTCCTGCGTTTAGTCCCGGTTGAAGTTCCAAAACAAGTGGACCGGTTCGAACCAGATTCGCCAAAGCAAAAACATAAGGAGTTGTGGCATTTGCAGTCAGAATTCCCAGTTTATCCTTGTAGGTGGTGAAAATAACAAAATCACCATCGTCTGTACCAAAAACCTCCTCATGTTCTTTCTGCCATTCGGCAATAGATACAAAAGGAAGTCCCCATAGGTAAGCCTGACAGGCACGCTGAAAATCCATTTCATCGTAAATCTTTTTAACGGCTTCATCGGTTGGGTAACCATGCTCAAAAGCATGAGTGAACTCAAGTTCCCCAATTCGGGTTTCTACTTTTACTTGAGCACTACTTTGCAAGAAAAGTGCAACAGTAAAGATTAAAGTTAAAATTAATTTTTTCATGTTTTCTATCCCTTTATTATTAATTATTGAACTTTTTCAAGTTTCGACTACACTCAGCCTGACCGCGACAGTGAGCGTAGTCGAACTGTCTATTCCACTAATTCAAAGTCGCCTGGCTTCCAGGTTTTGTCAAACCACGGTTGAAGTAGGCCGTCAAAACATGCATAAAAGATCAGATGAAGGATTCTTGTGTGACACTTTCATACTTATTTTTATTCTCCCATCAAGACATTTGGAATGAATAGGATATTGAGCATCCAGGAATTATTTTGAAAGCGTTGCCGGACGCCAAAATCGAACGCATATTTTAGTGTAAGCAAAAGACGTTCTTTCCAGGGCCAGTAGCTAGCGTTGAAGGCAATTGTGCTTTTGCGGTCAAGGTATCCGGGGTCCCAGTAAACATCATCACCCGTATCATCACTAATCTGCCAGTTATGACCACCTTGGATACCTAATTCAAACTGTTCGCTGAGATACTGGCTGATACCCCACTCCAGGGAAAAACGGTTACCCGGTTTCACATCCGCATCTTTGATTTTACCATTAAACTCAAAGGTCAGGCCCATCATAATTGCGGTGGATTTATCGGGCACCGGATAAAAATACCCAAATCCTTGGAACTGATGGGTCCAAAAGCCAAGCCCCAGGTTGTCAGAGGATCCCGTTTCGTACTTTCCAGTGGGGATTGCTAATCCATATAAAAATGTGAAATCAAATTTATCCAATCCCCAGGATAGTCCCATAGGCA
>JAGLYF010000296.1 GCA_023132435.1 Calditrichia bacterium
CCGAGGACTCGGGACTAACCCCCTTAGTAAAGGGGGAAACTTTAGTATTACCATTTGATAGATCAATAATTCATGAATTAATCAGGCTAGTGAATATAAATGTATAATATATAGTATTTTATTCGAACTGGTGAGGTATTTGGGTCATATTACAATCCTGAAAAATTATCATGATTTAATTATTTAATATATCCTATAATAGCAATCCAACTAGTATACAAGAGGCAACCATGACGATTTTAATTAAAAATGGCAGAATCATCACTGATGTGGAAGATTATACGGCAGATATTTTTATTGAAAAGGGAAAAATCAGTACCATTTTCTCTAAAATAAGCAGCGATGCTGATGTCATAATTGATGCCTCGGATAAATATGTAATACCAGGTGGTATAGATGCACACACTCATCTTGATATGCCTCTGGCGAATACATTTTCTTCGGATAATTTTGAAAGTGGTACAATTGCAGCAGCCTACGGCGGAACAACAACAATTATCGATTTTCCGTCCCAGGATCGCGGTTCTTCTCCTCAGGATGCTCTTCAACGGTGGTTTCAGAAAGCGGAGGGCAAAGCTTGTATTGATTTCGGATTTCATATGATACTAACGGATACCACGCGCCTGGAAATGGAAGATTTAAAGGAATTGGTAAATGAGGGTATAACCTCCTTTAAGCTGTTTATGGCCTATCCCGGATCTCTTATGCTTGATGATGGATCAATTTTTGAATTGATGCGCGCGGCTCAGAAACTTGGATCACTCATATGTATACATGCGGAAAATGGTGAAGTGATTGATAGCCTGGTAAATGAGGCAGTTGAAGATGGAAAAACAGCCCCACTCTTTCATGCATTAACAAGACCAGCTTCGATGGAGGGCGAAGCAATAAACAGATCTATTGCTCTTGCCAAGGTTGCAGGATGCCCGGTTTATATCGTGCATGTTTCAACCTACGATGGATTGAAAAGGATTATGGAGGCGCGGGATCAGGGAACACCTGTTTTTGCAGAGACCTGCCCACAATATCTCTTGCTTTCTTTGGATGATATGATCGATTCAAAGGGTTTCGAAAGTGCTAAATATGTATTTACACCGCCACTGAGAGAGCAGGGACATCAGGAAAAATTATGGGATGGAATCGCGAAGAATCATATTCAAGTGGTTGCAACCGATCATTGTCCTTTCAATTTAAATGGTCAAAAAGATTTTGGTAAAGATGATTTCACTAAAATACCAAATGGAGCACCTGGTATCGAAAACCGTTTACATTTGATGTATGAAAATGGGGTGAAAAAAAATAAAATCTCTCTCAATCGTTGGGTAGAACTTTGTGCAACAAGACCGGCAAAAATCTTTGGACTGTATCCTAAAAAAGGGACAATTGCAGTTGATGGTGATGCGGATCTCGTGATCTGGGATCCGAAACAGGAAATAACAATATCAGCGAAAACACATCACATGAATGTTGATTATAATCTTTATGAAGGTTATAAAATAAGTGGTTCTCCCGCTACAGTGATCTCAAATGGCGAGATTATCGTTGACAATAATAAATTTATTGGTAAAGCTGGACGGGGGAAGTATCTAAAACGGGATTTATTCTCTGCTGAGCTAGTGTAACTATGGGTGTCTATCTGTAGGGACATTGCCCATCTGTACAATATGTATCCTGATCTATTCACATCCCGCCGGGGCAGGACGCGCAAAAACGTTAAAAACCTAACCACAAAGTTCTCAAAGCAAGCACAAAGATCACAAAGAAAAATTAATTGGAAAAAACTTCGTGTCCTTTGTGGTTAAAAAGCGTTGTGTTGTAGCGAGAAATGAATTATTCAGGTTATATGATTATCGTGAAAAAAGTGTGACCGTTAATAAAAATTCCTGATCCAGCGATGTTCCTTAAGTTGCTCAATAATCTCGGATGATAATGGCCCTTTGATTACAGATTCGGTGTTACTCAGTAAGTGCTTTTTATTTCTCATCCCGGGAATTGTGGTTGTTACAGCCGGGAAACTGATTGTAAATCTGAGTGCTGCCTCATGCATAGAAGAAATTTCCTTATTTACAATCTCCTGAATTTTTTGTACACGTTCCCAGACCTCATTTTTCCGATCACCGCGAAAATACCTGTTTCGGAAATCTCCGACGGGAAAATTTGTATCCGGGGTGATATTTCCGGTTAACCCACCTTCATCAAAGGGAACTCGTGTGATTACTGCAATATTATTATCCTCACAAAAGGGAAAGAGGTTATCAATGGGAGATTGATCAAACAGATTAAAAATTACCTGAAAGGAATCGATAAGTCCTGTTTTACCTGCTTCAATACCGTTCTCGGGTTGATGATCATTAATTGAGATCCCAAAATACCGCACTTTTCCCTGGCTTTTAAGGAGCTCAACAGCCTCCTTCCATTCATCTTCTATGGACCATTTATCATTCCAGACGTGAAATTGTTGTAAATCGATATAATCCCTTTTCAGGTTTTTTAAGCTTTCTTCTGTCTTTTTGATAATATGATCTTTTGGAAATGATTCCTGTAGCGTAGATCCTTCATAAGCCGGCCACTCAAATTTTTTAGATGGAATTTTTGATGTAATAAAAAGCTTTTTCCCACACTCTTTTTCTACCTCACCGATTAATTTCTCACTATGTCCATCCCCATAGACCAGGGCTGAATCAAAAAAATTAACACCATTTTCAATAGCCGCATGCAATGACTCTTTTGATTCCTTATCCTCAGCGCCAATCCACATTGCCTTACCAATTCCCCATGCTCCATACCCAAGTAATGATACTTCTTCCTCTGATCCGGCAAATTTTTTAAAAATCATATATTCCCTCCTTTCCTTGCTTTAGGTAGTGTAAAAAATAACCACAGAGTACACTGAGTAATTATTTAATATTTATTTACTTAAACAAATTTATTCTTTTCTCCCTCTCTGTGTACTCTCAAATTTTTGATATTTAATCCTCATTTTAGCCGATCCTTTGATTCATTTACAATACTAATTTTATAACCATATCCTTTTAGAGTATCACGCCAGTAGGCAGCCTGCCCGCCAACTGGCGGGGATCCGCCCTCCGGCGGACACGGAGTGTTTTTCTGTGTCCTCTGTGGTTTAGTCTTATGATCCCTTTTTTCATTTTTTCATAGAACTTTTGACACTACCATTTTCCTTAAAAACTACAGAAAATTTTGAATAAAATACAGAGTAAAAGAGAAAGGATAAATTTGGAATTGGGAACTCGGAATTAGGAACTGGTAATTGATCCACGCTTCACGCCCCACGCTCTACGCACAATGCGATTTGTAATGAAATAAAAAAATACATTGCGAACATTAGATTAATTTTTTACTTTATATAATTCTGAGAAACAGTTCTGGTTATATGATTGCAGCGAGCTGAGATTCATTAGTTATCTTACCATAAATTTTTAATTCTGTGAACAGAGGTGTTTTATGAAAATCTTTGTTGGAAATATTAGTCCGGACATGAAAGAAGAGGAATTGAAAAAACTTTTTTCTGAATATGGTGAAGTAGAAAGTGCAGAGATTGTGTTTGATAAACTTACAGGTGAATCACGGAAATTCGGTTTCGTAAGAATGCCTGATGAGACTGAAGCAAACGCGGCAATTAATGGTCTTAATGGTAAGGATCTTAAAGGAAAAGATCTCCTGGTTAATCAGGCACGAAAAAGTATACAAGGTCGTGATGATGGGAACAGAAGGTCAGGCCCACCTAAATTCAAAGATTCATGATTAATCATACATAAGATATAGTATGACCCCCTCCAAAACATACCACTGTAATATATATTTATAATAATAACGAATTAAACACAGATGTATATAAATGTTATTAAGGTAAGGTTTTTGTCCACTGAGTACTTCTGTTTAACCATTGAGATAAATTTAATATATTATAAGTTGATTCTTCTTTAAATTTCAACCTATCATAAACTGATTGCAGGAGATCTGATATGCATTTTAAATGGCTCATATTCAATTTGATGTTTATATCAATTATTCTGACATCGGTTTCTGCCCAGCCGCAAATTGTACAAACCTTGATTACCATGGAAGAAGCAATTTCCAGAGCACTGAAAATTAACAATCAGGTAAAAGCGAGTGAATATGCTGTAAAAAGAGCGAATTGGAATAAAAAAAATGCCTGGACCCAGATTTTGCCTGTTATTTCCCTCAATACTCAATATACCTGGATAGATGACAGCACATTTGCGCTTCGTGATTTCAGCCGTTATTTCCAGGATCCTAGTTTACCATTTAGAATTCAGCAAACTGTATTTCAAAGCTCATTCTTCACATATTTCAATCTATCAGTTCCAATTTTTAACTTAGTCTTGATCAATAGAATTTCCCGGGCCAACATCGGTGAGGAAATGGCTGAGGATTTGAACGAGTCTGCCAGACGGGCCATTATGTTCCAGGTTATCAGTGGTTATCTAAATGTTCTTAAACGAAAAGATATTTATAGTCTACAGAAAGAATATCTTGAACTGTCCCGTCTGAATTATGAAAAAGCAGAGCGACTTTATGAAGCAGGGAGATATTCAAAAACGGATGCCCTTAGATGGAAGGTCGATTATCAACAGCAACAGAGTGTAGTAACCACAAGCCAATCCAATCTCCGGAGTGGACGCATCGTGCTATCAAGATTGTTAAATGCTAAACAGGGTGAGTTTTTTGAGGTTGAAAACCGGATTTCCTCTGGCCTTCTGGAAGAGAGTGAACGATTACTCCAATTAGGTGACATGGAACTTCTCGCCCTTATTCAGATGGATGATGAAAAATTGATGGAATTGAACGCTGATCTTTCCGCTGCAAAAAAAAATGAAAATTTAAGTTTAAGTGCATATCGAAATACGTATAATAATTATTTACCAGTTGTAGATTTATCTTATAGTTATGGGTGGCAGGAGAATTCAACAATTAATTTGGATAGTTACTCTCCCAAAACCTTGATGGTAAATTTTAGAATGCCTATTTTTACTTCCTTCCAGAGTTATACCCAGTTAAAATCGTCGTACTATGAATACCGGGAGAGTCAGGAAAATTTTTATGATAAACTTTTAAACCTCCGCTATATACTGACAGAGACTGTAAATAAATTAATCAACCTGAAAACTCAAAAAGAACTATCAAGGATAAGTTTAGAATTTAATGAACGTAATTACCGGATTGTTGAGAAGCAGCGAGAAAAGGGCCTTGTATCTAATATTGATTTTGTTGATGCAAAAGTGAATTTACAAAATGCTAATTTGGACGATATCAGTAACTATTATGATTTTATTACAGGAATGGTGGAATTATACTATCTTTTAGGTAAACTTCAAGATATACTCGAGTAATAAAAAGAAATATAAGGACTAAATGAACCACGGAATAACACGGAATTATTTAATTTAAGAATGAGATATATTATTACAATATCTGTTCTGATTAAACTCAATATTTTGATCTAACCACTTTTTTTCAATATTCTGTGTCAATCCGTGTGCTTCCGTGGTTCACCCCGTTGGATAAAAATGACTGCATTAAATAGTTAAATAATATGCAGACTATCCAACAGGGTGAATAATTCAGGTAAATCACTTTTAATGATCAAATGTGACATTACGAATCGGAGATAAGCTACAGATGAAATTGAAAACAAAAATATTTGGAATTCTTAGTCTGTTTTTTTTATTTGCCGTAATTGCATGTGATGGTGAGGGATCAGATCTGTCTGAAAATCAAGCCGGAAAAGAAGTGCAGAATAATAAGGGAATACCGGTAGAGGGTCTGGTCGTTAAATCCGGAGATATACAGAAGAATATATCCCTGAGTGGATTGTTGGATCCGCAACACTCTGTGGATATTCTGGCGGAGGTTTCGGGAAAAGTTATAAAGATCAATAAAAAACTCGGAGATCCGGTTACTAAAAAGGATGTATTAGCTCTTATTGATGATAAGATTCCGCTCAGTAATTACAAACAGGCAAAATCTCAGGTTCTGTCTGCTGAAACTAATTTGAATATCGCCCAACTTAATCTAATTAGCGACGAAGAATTATACCAAAGTGGTGATATATCAAAATTGGAATACGAAAATTCTTTACTCGCTGTAAAAACAGCCGAAGCAAATCATCTATCTGCCTTAGCGACTCTAAGCATGATGGAAAAAACATATAATGACACAAGAATAAAATCTCCAATAAGCGGATTTATATCAAGAAAGTATATCGATCTGGGTACGATGGTTACACCAAACTCAGCCCTTTATCGTGTAGTTGATATCTCTTCATTGAAAATTAAAGTTGGTGTTCCTCAGCAAATGATAACACACATTCAGCCCGGAACAAAAACCAATGTGGAAGTATCTGCTCTGTTCAATGAGGTGTTTCCCGGCCATATTAAATATATTTCTCCTCAGGCAGACGAAAATACAGGAGCTTTTACAGTGGAGATTTATGTAAAAAACACACCGGTTGGTAAAATTAAGGCCGGAATGACCGCCAGGGTAGAAATAATCCTAAATAGTCAGACTGATCAGATTGTGATTCCTGACTACGCCCTGGTTACCAGAAATGATAGCAGTTACGTATATGTGATTTCGGGCAATAAAGCAATCTTAACACCCATCAAGATCAGGGATACTTTTGAGAGTTTAATTGCGATTGATAATGGTCTATCATTGGGAGATACCATAGTTGTCGTGGGGATGAAAAATTTAAAAGATGATTCTCCGGTATGGATCGAATTACTAAATTAATGAAACAGCCCATATGAACCGATTTTTATTTATATACTTTTTGCTAATCCTCTTTTGTTCTTCTCTAAGAGCTCAGGATTCAACCGCTCTTGCCCTCGCCCTAAAAGGGATTGACCTCGGTACAAATCTTCACTATGAGGAATCGTACGAAGTCTTCCAGAAACTTATCGAGTTGGAGCCGGATAACCCACGAGGCTATTTTCTCAGATCGGCTATTTATTTCTGGATGTTTTCGGAAGATATCAAAAATGAGGAAGTGGGTGATAAATTCAGGGATCTTTCATTTGAAGCAGTGGAAATTGGGGAAGCAAAGCTGGAGGAGAACGAGAATGATATTGATGCGATGTTTTTTCTAGGTGGTGCGTACGGTAGTCTCGGTAGATACTATGCTATGACGGAAAGTTATTTAAATGCCTATTGGTATGGGAATAAGGGGAAGAATTACCTGGAAGATGTGGTTGAAACGGATTCTACTTATTATGATGCCTATTTGGGTCTTGGAATCTATCATTATTTAGCTGATATACTCCCCAGATTTGTCAAAATTCTCTCCTTTATATTTGGTATAGAAGGCGATAAAGAACAGGGAATACGGGAATTACAATTAGCAGCTGAAAAAGGAACCTATACAAAAACTGAGGCAATGTTTTTTCTTGGGGCAATATATACCTATCGTGAAAGAGAATATGAAAAAGCAATTGAAATTTTTAATGAGCTACTGAAAAAATATCCTCAAAATCCGGGGGCGTTGCTTTCCCTTGGCAGATGTTATTCAAACATGGGGAAATGTAGCGAAGCAGTTGAAGCATATAATAAAATTCTTATGAATAAGGGGAGCCAGAGTCGTTTACCACGTGGAAGTATTTACTATCAGCTGGGAGAGGTGTATTTCAAAATGAATGATTTCTCCAGAGCCAAAAACAATTACTTATTAGCGATAGCCAGCGATACGGCAGAAGTTGGAAAAAAACGATGGATTACACCCTGGTCGCATTATAAGGTCTCTATCTGTTATGAAATTTTGGGTGAGGTGGAAAGTGCAAAGTATCATTTAAGACAGATCAATGAGGAAGATAATGAAAGGGCTTCTGAGAATGCTCAGGAACGGCTTGATGATTTGATGAAAGATATAGATATAAGTTTAACAAAAGCCGAAAACTTAAAAAGGTGTAATAATTTTGATCTGGCTTTAGAGAATTATAAAGATATTGCTGAACAGTATGCCCAAGACCCGAATCCATATATTCGGGAAAGACTCGCTGAAGTAGATTTCAGAATAGCGGAAATATATTTTGAACAGAAAAACTATGATAAAGCAATAACTCTATTTGAACAGATAATAACAATAAATAATGAAAAGGATGAGTGGATCGTATATTGGTCCTATTTCTATCTTGGTAATTGCTATAAGATATTAGAAAATTATAATTCGGCCAGGGAAGCGTATGATGCGGCTGAGGATACAGATGATGATTGGCTTCTCATAAGAATCGAAGATGAAAGAAAAGATTTGCCGGAAGAATAGGTCAAATGATAATTTTCACCATCTGGTAGATGATATAACAATAAAACTAGAATCTGGTTAGAACTATGTCTATCTCTGAATTTTCTGTTAAAAATTCAGTACTTGTCAATTTACTCATGGTGGGGTTATTTCTGTTCGGTACTGTCTCACTTTTACGCATGCCCACTGAGATTAATCCCAAAATTGATTTTAATTGGGTCTTTATTACCATCCTATATCCTGGAGCAGCACCCTCTGAGACAGAAAGTCTGATCGTGGATCGGATAGAAGCCGAGATTAAAGATGTTGATGATATATCAGAGATACAGTCAAACGCGGGTGAGGGTTTTGCATTTGTACTGGTCAAGTTCGAAGATATGTCGGAAAGCGAATTTCGTGAACACTATGTTGATTTGAAGGCTGAGATAGATAAGGTTGATTTACCGGAAGGAGCAGAAGAACCGCTCATAGAATCATTTGACAGTGGTGATTTTATGCCTGTCATTACTATCAATATGTCATATACTATCTCTACCAATGAAGCCCAAATAATCGCTGACAAACTCGAAGAGGATATAAAAGATTTACCAGGAGTTGCCAAAATTCAGGTTTCCGGTCTGGCAGAGAGAGAAATATGGGTGGAAGTAGATCCGGTTAAGATAAATTCGATGAATGTTTCCTTTGATGAACTTATTATTGCTTTAAAAACCCGGAATCTAAATGTACCGGGAGGAAATATTACTTTTGGGCGTAAAGAATATTTAATCCGATCATTGGGAGAATATGCCTCTATTGAAGAAATTGAAAACACAATCATTCGTACTTCACGTGACGGTGAATACCTGAAAATAAAGGATGTGGCAAATGTGGCGGATAGAAGGGAAGAATTGACCATCTTGTCGCGTATGAATAGTGAGCCATCGATTACATTTTCGGTATCAAAAAGAGGTGAGGCCAATTCAATAGATGTTATAGATGATATCAAGAGGGTGGTTGGTGAATATAAAACCGAAGTACCCGAAGGTGTGCAGTTTGAGTATACAAATGATAATTCTGTCTATATTGTCCGCACAATTAATATCTTACGTAATAATGCAATTACCGGAATGATTCTGATCCTGATTGTCTTATACTTTTTTCTGGGAAAAGCTAATGCACTCCTCGCTGCACTCGGTATTCCCATTTCATTTTTTATAACTTTTATATTTATGTACGTTACGGATTATACTCTTAATGGCAGTACCCTATTCGCACTGGTGATGGTTTTGGGTATCATCGTCGATGATGCGATAATCGTAATCGAAAACTGTCACAGGTATCGGTTGCAAGGTTATAATTCTTATAAATCAGCCATTCGTGGTTCAAGAGAAGTTGTCACGCCAATCCTTTCGTCCATCGGAACAAACATTGCCGCCTTTCTACCGCTTATTCTACTACCGGGTATTATGGGAAAATTTATGAGAATTATTCCGATAGTATTTTCCATGGCTCTTATCGCCTCCATGTTCGAAGCCTTCGTACTGCTCCCCTCCCATTATGCGGATTGGACTGTTAATTCGAAGGTTTATAAAAGGGGAGAAAGAAAGTTTTTTAAGACAATACGTAAAGCATATGGACACTATCTTATTAAAATATTAAGAAAACGCTATGTCGTTTTGGTCGCATTAGTGTTTATATTAATCCTGTCACTGGGAATGATACCTTTGATCGGTGTAGAAATGTTTGGTGATGAGGACTGGGATCAGTTTAAAGTTCTGATTAAACTACCAGAGGGAACAAGCCTTGAAGAAACCGATCGGGTCATAAGAAAATTTGAGGCAGCTATTAAAAATCTTCCTCAATCTGAAATTCAGACAGTAACGGTGAATGTGGGTCTGATGCAGGGTAATGAGGAGTGGTTAACCAGAAAAAATGTAGCTCAACTTTTATTTCAGTTAAAACCGGTAGAGGAACGCACATATTCAACGGATGAACTTTTGAATATGATGCGTCAACAATCAGAAACTATCAGTGGTCCGACCTTTGTTGATTATCAAAAAATTTCCGGCGGTCCTCCGGTTGGAAAACCAATAGCGGTAAAAGTACAAGGTAAATATCTTGATGATATAAAGGAGGCTGCACTGGCCTTACAGGATTCATTGCGTAGAATGATGGGAACATATAGTATTGGTGATGATTATCCACCGGGAAAGGATGAGATCCGTATTATAGTGGATGATGAGATAGCAGCATTATATGGTTTTAATACACAATATGTAGCTTTAAATGTACGCTATGCTTTTGATGGTATTGAAGTAACTGAGTATCGTGAAGGTGATGAGGAAATTGATGTAATTGTAAAATATAGTCAATCAAACCGGTCTAGGTTAAATGATGTCCTTAATCTTCATATAACAAATCAAATTGGACAAACCGTCGCACTAAGGGAAATGGTTCGTTTTGATATTATTTCAGGGCCTGATGAGATAAAACGATTTGATCAGAAAAGAACCATTATGGTAAGCGGAGAAATAGATAAATCTAAAACAACCCTGGATCGGGTTAATAATCGACTACTTGAAATTTTTCCAAAAATGGAAAAACAATTTCCAGGCATTAAATTTAAAATCGGTGGACAATTTGAGGAATTTATGAATATATTTAAAGATGTCTCTTCGCTTTTTATTCTGAGCCTGATTTTGATATTTTTAATACTGGGTACACAATTTAATTCATATTCACAGCCGTTTGTAATATTAGCAATCGTACCCTTTGCATTGATAGGGGCAATGCTTGGTTTAATTATTTCCGGTAATCCCTTTAGTGCGGTTGCCATGTTCGGATTTGTGGCTCTGGCAGGTATTGTGGTCAACGATGCGATCGTAATGATTCATTTTGTTAATGAACGTCGCAAAAGCGAAAGACTATCTGCATTCCGTTTATGGAGGAGTATTATCAACGGTGGGCGTTTACGTCTTCGTCCAATCATTCTGACCTCGCTCACAACAATTTCCGGATTGATGCCAATGGCTTTTGGAATTGGCGGTATGTCAGAAATGTGGTCCCCCCTGGCAAATGTTATTCTTTTTGGTCTGTTGATCTCCACCCTTCTGACATTGTTTGTTATACCGAGTTTATTGGCGGTTCTGGATGATATAAAAAGAAGCCGTAAAAAGGCAATGAGTATGGGTAAAGTTGTTGAATAACGAAGAAAATGGGTCCACGAATTTCACGAATTAATACGAATTACACGAACTTGAAAATAAGTTTATAAAAAATTCGTGTTACTTCGAGATAAATTCATGGATAAAATCGCTGCGTCGTTGCGTCGTCGCGAGAAATGAATTAGCCAGACTAACTAATTGATTATAGTTATTGTTTATGAATCTTAAGAGTATCGGTTGGAATAATTACTTTAGTGATCATTTTAAGAAATACAAAACTGAAGAATTAAGTCCTGCACGTGTTATAAGCGAACAAAAAAAATCTTATATACTTTTTAGTGAAGAAGGTGAATTAATAGCCAGTGCCAGGGGGATTCTCTGGCATAAAAAAGAGTCGAAACCCGATCCCCCCGTAGTTGGTGATTGGGTTGCTGTACAACTTCTTTCTGAAAAGAATACCGCAAATATCAAACATATCTTACCAAGAAGAAGCAGTTTCTCCCGAAAAGCCTCCGGTGGTCGAAAAAGATATTCCGGAGGGAAAATAGTTGAACAAATTATTGTTGCAAATATAGATATTGGGATTATAACGATCGGTTTAGACCGTGATTTTAGTCTTAGACGAATTGAAAGATATCTGGCATTAGTTCAGGGGAGTGGAGCAACACCCCTGATCATTCTAAATAAGGCGGATTTGTGTAAAGACTTTAAAAAAAGAAAAAAAGAAGTTAATCGGATTGTGAAAGGTATACCGGTAATCACTATGATTGCCCTGAATAAAGATGATGCAGAAGTATTATATAAGTATATAAAAAAGGGTAAAACGGCCGCTTTGCTTGGTTCCTCCGGAGTCGGAAAATCGACGATCATCAATCAGCTGTTAGGTTATGAGCGTCAAAAAGTGAAGGAACTCAGTACCAGTGTAGGAAAAGGACAGCATACGACCAGTCGAAGAGAGTTGATCATTCTCCCCAATGGGGGGCTTATGATTGATAATCCGGGGATGCGGGAGGTACAATTGTGGGCGGATGAAGATGATTTATCTGATATATTTACCGATATTGAATCTCTTGCTCAGAATTGCCGGTTCAGAAATTGCCAGCATGGAGCGGAACCGGGATGCGCTGTAAAAGAGTCTCTGGATAAGGGAGAAATAGATGAAAATCGCCTCAAAAACTACTTAAAGATGAAATCGGAAGTTACCCAATTGGCCCGGAAACAGAAAACAGGAAAATAATTATTAGAACACCACCCCAACTTCAACTATAAACTGGCTGTCTAAATTTCCATCAAAACCAATATCAACCCTGAAAATTTCCACATAGGGTAAGTGGATGTGAAAACCAAAACCAAAACCGGTTTTGAAATTATCATATTGATATTCGTCTGAATAATCCCAGACAATTCCCGTATCGACAAACAATGCACCACTGAGACCGATTTTCAAATTCCGTAAATATTGAGGAGGAATTGCCGGCAAATCAAGAGAAAAATAGTGAACGGGAATGATATTAAACCGGGTTTCAATACTCCCCGTTTGGACATGTTTCCCTTCCCATACTTTATAAAAATAACCGCGAATTCTCTCTGTAAATCCAATATAATTCATTCGGTAAACAGGTATTTGTCCAAACAGCGAATTTTGATAAAATCGACCTGCCAAAATTATCGGACCAATGGAAAAATATTTCCTAAGGTCGAGTACAATGTTTTCATAATCATTATAATTCTCAAATAATCCATATTGATAAAATTGAAAACGATTAGACCATCCGGTTGAAGGGTAAGAGCGTAAGTCTCTGGTATCGTAAATCAGGGATAATTCCAGACCGAAAGTGTACTCGGTAGTTTTTCCCGAATGCATTAATTCCCGAAATTCTTCTGCAACCTTGATCCGGTCGCCGAGAAATGTTACCGCCGTGTTGAAATGGTAATTCCACCATTTTCCCACCGATATACGTCCGGCAATATGACGTTCTTCCATTCCATCGATGGTTCGATGATCAAAAATAGTTTTCATGAGATTGAATCCTGTATTCAGATGCAATGAATCTCCGGCCCAGGGATCTGTATAGGTTATACCAAAACCCGGTCGAAATCCAAACCAGAATCCAGCCCACAATCGCTCATTCTGCCCACGGAAATTCGAATTTACAATACTTAAACCATAGGACCATTTACTCCAGTCCCGCTCCTGTATCGTTAGTATAGGTACGGGATAAAAATAGAGTTGCTCGGTAACCTCAACGATTAACACCAGACTTTTTTCATCATGGGGATATAAATTCAATTGTACACGGTTAAAGAGAAACAAGTTCAGCAGGCGTTTCTGTGATTCTGCCAGGTTTTCTTCTGTAGGAATATCGCCCTTATGAATGACAAGTTCACGCAAAATGACCTTATCTTTAGTAATCTCGTTTCCGATGATGATGATATTCTGAATAGTCTTTGCCGTATTATCCTGGGCGTAAACGGGTATATTCACACAAAAGATTACTATGAATATTATTTTTAAGCAAGGTATTGCAATGTTTTTCAAGGATAACATAAATTTCAATAAAAGAATTTTCTTAGTTTATAATGTTTTGAGTGATCATTGTTAAATTCATGTTTCTATTGATAGTTCCCTTCATGAATTAATAAGGTTAACTATTGCGTCGCTATTAAATTGCTTGATATTAAATTATTTTCAGGATTTAAAGTTTAATTTACTGACAGGTATAATAAATTCAAAACCAATTTAAGATGTCATCCCGGAGGGATCTTTGCAGTTGCCGGTACGATATTGATGTTGGATATTGGATGCTGGATGCTTGATGCTGGATGCTCGATACTGGATCTGAATTCCAGATCCATGAATATTGAAAATTCCTTGTTGGATATTGGATATTCATTTAAGCTAAATAAACAGGTCATCCCTATGGGACTTATATAATTGTGGTTTACTCTATTTACCCGGCACTTCCGAGGTTGTGTGAGAATTCCATATCAAGTGTCATTCCCACGAAAGTGGGAATCCATAAGTTGTTGTTTTTTATAGATTCCCGCTTCCGCGGGAATGACAAAATTGAAGCAATTTCTAGTTTTCACACAACCTCTTCCGTACCGGGCTAGTCTTAGATCATCCCTTCGGGATGACATCTTAAATCTAGAATCCAGTATTCCCGAGTTCTCGGGA
>JAGLYF010000297.1 GCA_023132435.1 Calditrichia bacterium
CATAGAAGTGTTGCGTGAAACAGAATAACACACAAATTACCAGCATTCTAAGTCAACACTTCATGCCGGTGTTGAGACTGTCGAATAAGTCAAAAGGACAAGAAATTTACATAAAACAGGTATACAAAAATAATGCCTTTGTTCGAGATCGTCGCTTACAAGCCAAATTTGAAGGTCACTATTTTTCTATATTTCAGGTAATAGGGTTTTTCGACAGTCTCGTTAGGTAAATAAATTTGTAGATTCACTATGAGAAAAAGAAACCACATTCGTATTTTTATCATTGCTACCATTGTATGGCTTATTTTTCTTCTCGTCGGGATGCCTGACTATTATCTTCAGTATTCAAATCAACATATGATATTATTTGTGACAATATTATTACTTCCGATATCAATACTAATCACAATTGTTTTCAAACCGATAAATCAGCAAAAGCGATTGAAAATTTCTTTTTGGTATGCATTTTATTTCACTGTGCCATTGGCAATTTATGATATTGTATATTGTGTCTTATTTCTTGGATATGGCATTAATTTCTTAGTCGTATTTTGGTTCTTGAGTATTTATTATTTGATACCTTGGATATTGTTTCCAATGATTGCTCAATTATTGAATCAGAAGGAAACGGTGCATAGTTCGGATAAATAAATTAAATAAGTTTAAAACATTTATTGAATTAAATGAAACAGGAGGTAAATTAAATGGAAAAGACAAATAAAAAAGATGATAAGAGCACATGGGCTATCGGTGGAGGTATACTTATAGGTATTGGTTTTGGATTTTTTTTCCTACAGGAATCTGCTCTAGCATTCGTTGGAAGTATCCTTATAGGACTAGGTTCAGGTCTGATGGTAACTTCTATAATTTCAAGCGTAAAGCAAAAATAAAACTATGGTTAAGGCTGACACAAATAATTAAACAGCGCCAGTTAAGCCCGACCGCTCTGCGCATACTTTTCTGTAATATTTTATAAGGAGATAATCTCCAATGAGTATTAAAAAAAGGTGGATAAATTTTCTCTATAATACTTCAACAAGTACCAAAAAAATTCGAAATCTGCTCACACCGATAGGTATATTTGTTTTTGGAACTTTTAGTTTCCTTTTTGTTTTAGCTGCAATATATGTTGACAGTGCTTTAAATTTACCCCAATTGAACTTGGCTTTTTGGAACACAATTATCTCAGCACTGCTTTTGATTTGGGGTCTTGTATGTGTTATATGGTCTGTTATTCATTTTTTAAAAGTAAAGGGAACGCCAGTACCTGTTAATCCTCCACCAAAGTTAGTATGTACAGGGCCTTATGCTTATACTCGCAATCCAATGCTTACAGGTGTCTTTTTTCTTCTTTTCGGAATCGGCTTCTTTTTAGGTAGTTTTTCACTTATCTTTTTTTTCACTCCATTGTTTATTTTAGCTAACTATTGGGAGCTTAGAATAATTGAAGAACCGGAGTTACTAAAACGATTAGGTGAAGAATACAAGATTTACAAGGAGAAAACACCTATGTTTTTTCCAAGACTAAATCAAATGTTTGGAATAAAACCGTAATTGAAGAGAGGAAAGCGCATAACACATATTTATTCTTCAAAGTCAATAGAAAATAGTATCCCATCACGATAAAATTGAATTTTTTCATGATTTCGTTCTTTGACTCAATTTGGTTAAACTAGTGGCCGTTAAAAATTAAGAAAAGCGACGAATCAATTTAAAATTAATGAAATACCTACTGGTGAAGTGATGCTGATAAATTGATCTAATTGCATTGCAACTGATCTTGTTATAATGAGTCATTTTGCTCACATAAATGTTAGGCAATTATATAGGTTTTTATAATGAGTTGTTACTTCATTGCTCAACTTTTAATTTATGATGAAGATGAGTACAAGAAATATTTAAATGGATTCGATTCTGTTTTTGAAAAATATGAAGGAAAAGTCATTGCTGTTGAAGAAAATCCTATTATTTTAGAAGGAGATTGGGATTATTCTCGGCTAGTTATAATCCGATTTTCAAATGAGAACGAAGCTAGACGATGGTACCACTCGTCTGAATATCAATCTCTTCTTCAACATCGTTTGAATGCATCCAAAGGTACTGTTCTTCTAATAAATGATCGCTCAGATTTATAACTTAATTTTTAGATTGTGGTTGCCTAACAAAATAAGGCATAGAAGTGTTGCGTGAAACAGAATAACACACAAATTACCAGTATCCTAAGCTAACACTTCAATGCCGATGCTATGGTGAATAACATCTTCCTCTAAAGAATCTGGATACAAATTATACCCACTTCTATTTCATACAATCTGCCACGCAATATCTTAACTGTTTAATAAAAACCTTTGTCAAATTTGAGAAACTTTAAAATTCAATAATCCCCGACAGCGATTTTCGGACATTCCAGATGTGGTAAACCATTACCTTGATATAGTTCTCTTGTTCCGGGCAATTCTGAACAGAATCGGCACTAAAATTTGTCATATTTTACGGCACTTCTTCGTTTTATAAATCATTTTATGTCATTATAATCCAGTTGATAATTTATTATCAACTAAATGAGGTGAAAGCAAAGAATTATACTAAATCAGATAAGATATGCTATTTCTGTAGGAGGGAAACCACAAGCAGTGATCACTTGCCACCAAGTTGTATATTTCCTGATCCTAAACCAACAAATAGATTAAAAATCCCAAGTTGCGCCCGTTTTACGGGGGTTATCCGTAATCAATTAATAGCACATCAATGTGATCTTATTTCCAGCAACTTTAGATAAATTCATTCGTATATTATTTGGTGTGTTAATAAAAGGCGATGATTAATGGAAGAAAAAGTACTCCATCATTTTCATCAAACCATATCAGAACATAAAGATGTGCTGCAGACGTGGATTAATTCTGATTCATCCAACAAGGAAATGTATCTGGCCAATGCTTCTGTAAAAGAAGTACTGGATCTGGTTTCGGAATTTAAAGATCTTCTGGAACAGATCGATCGCAAAGAATATGGTGAGTGTGTTGTATGCCACGGGGAAGTTGAGTTGGATCGTATGGAACAAGATTGCACCACCAATATCTGTTTGGATTGTTATTCGGAAGAACAGCTGAGGGAGCTGGAACGGGATCTCGAGCTAGCAGCAAAAGTGCAGGAACAACTGTTGCCATGTTGTGTACCATCCATCGAGGGTGGGCAAATCGCTACTCACCATGAATCTGCCCGGGTGGTAAGTGGCGATTACCATGATTTCTTTCAGTTAAAAAATGGATTGCAAGGAGTTGCAATCGGTGATGTAATGGGAAAGGGTCTTCCGGCCAGTATGCTAATGTCAAATCTGCAGGCTTCATTGCGAATACTGGGGCCGGAATACAGCCAATTGGATCAACTGGCAACGCATCTGAACAGACTTTTTAGGTACAATCTGAAATTGATCCGGTTTATATCGCTGTTTCTGGGTGCTTTAGACATCGCTTCAAATAAATTTTACTATTGCAATGCCGGGCATAACTCGCCTTTGTGGTGGAAATCAGATACTCAATCGGTCAAGTGGTTAAAACCAACAGCCCCGGCCATCGGTCTGATACCTGAAACAGATTTCGTTCTCGAATCTATATCTGTCAAGAAAAATGATTTGATCCTTTTATACACAGACGGCCTCATAGAGGCCCGGAATAATGATGAAGAGTATGGAGAAGAAAAATTATTAGCTTATATCGAAAAAAATAACCAATTCTCTGCAGAAGAAGTTCTGAATGGTATATTTAAAGATGTTCGAAGTTTTACTGAAAAGTTTGATGATGATGTTACCGCACTTGTAATTAAAATTATATAATTCACCCGGAGCGATATTCGTATTTCTATTGGAAAATTAGTTAACAGTTTTATTGATCTGATTTTTAACAGGAAGTGATTGTAATTCACTATGCCTCAACACTTTCTAACTTTTGTGCGAGCCAAGGTGTTGACGACTACGACTCCTAAAGATGGTAGTGAAACTAAAACATTAATCGGGAAGGGAATATACATTTTTCGGCGCTGGGAATATGGCTCATGGAGGAATATCATCGAAATATGGAACTCGAATAAGCCGAATGACTGATGCTGAGGTGAAAGTATCTGTAAAAGTGAGCATGTTCGATTTCCTGTCACTATGGTTGGTGTGTGTGGTAGAAGCACCTTTAGTGAATCTCAGCAGCTTTCGTAGTGCTAACAATGCGTACTCCTGACCCATTGATCTCAAATTCAGTCAAAGCTTTTAAGTCGTTAAAAACAAAAATTGTTGAAATTCAAGAAATATGGGAGATACAAATTCCTTCAGAGTACTGTCACTTATCTACCGTATCAATACCTAACCTGCATTATTATCATGCTTTTGCCTTAGTACAGTCCTCCAAAGAAACTGGTTGCGAAATTTCCCTATTTCGAGTTCATACAATCTGTCACGCAATATCTTAACTGTTTTATATAAACCTTTGTCAAATTTGGCAAACCTTAATTCAAAATTGTCCGACAGTGATTTTCGGACGCTACTGTCAAAGTTCATTTCTCTCGTTTCAGGTGATTCTGAACGCAACCGACACTAAAATTTAGTATTTTGCGACTTAGAATAATGAAAAATACCTACATGGCATAAATTTTATTCACTAATAGGATTAGAATATGATTAAAAAATTGTAGATAACAGATGGGTATTTTCGAACAGATATTTATAGTTAGGGCTTGTCTGTCATTATACGTGTTCGAAACCATATTTAGGAATATACGTATTGTAATGTGAAAAATGATGGAGAAGAAAAAATGCTTCAGAAAAATTCCTTCATTCATTCATTATTGGTTGGTTTAGTAGTTACAATTGTTTTATTTGTTGCCAGTACATTTTTTAGTTGTTCGAAAGATCCTACTTCATCAGAGAAAGATGATAATCAGCTCGAGTATGTTACCCCTGAAGAGGTCGGTTATTCATCTGAAGAACTGGTTGAAGCAGGACAATTCGCTGAACAGAGTGGCTATGCTGCAATAATGGCACTTCATGATGGGAAAGTCTTTTTTTCATGGGGTGAAATTACTAAGAATTATTGGTGCCATTCTATCAGAAAACCATTTTTGAGTGCACTCTATGGCATTCACGTTGAGCAGGGTAATATTGACCTTGATGCAACTTTGGAAGAGCTAAATATCGATGACATCCCTCCCAGTCTAACTCCTGAAGAAAAACAAGCAACTGTGAGTGATTTATTGAAATCCCGCTCTGGTGTCTATCATGAGGCTGCTGCTGAACATCCAAGCATGATTGAGATACGACCGGAGAGAGGGAGCCATGCACCTAACACATTCTTCTATTACAACAATTGGGATTTTAATGCACTGGGTACCATCTTTGAGCAGGAAACTGGAACTAAAATATTCGAAGAATTCAAGAGAAAGATAGCCGATCCTGTGGGAATGGAGGATTTCAGTATTGAAAACTGCTATTATCAATATGAGCCGGAAAAATCGATACATCCTGCCTATAAATTTAGGATGAGTGCAAGAGATATGGCAAGATTCGGCGTAACCTACCAAAAAAATGGAATGTGGAAGGATTTACGAATCATACCCAGTGAATGGATTTCTGAAAGCACAACAGCCTATTCAATTGAAGATAGTACTTCTGGTTTAGGCTATGGTTATATGTGGAATGTTTTCCCAGAGGGTTCGTTAATAGCTGAGATGGTCGGGTATCCCGGGTATTTCCATACAGGAATTGGGGTTCATGCGTTAGTTATTATACCCGAATTGAAATTGGTAATAGTGGAACGTTTCGATACTAATGGAGAGTGGGTTGACCCAGATGTAGGAATGGAGCTGGGTATGATGATCATAAATGCCCGCATATCTGACTAAGGATTAGTTGATGTCCCAATATCTTAATCTATTGTTATTACCCCAGCTAACAATCTACTCTAAGCCAAGTTCGTTAAATAAAATTCTAGTGATTGATATAATCCGTTATCTGATAATAGGTATTCTTTTTATCAATTTTTTTTGTTTATCTGCCTGCTCTTCAGAAAAGAAAAATCCTGTTGATGTTGACAATGAAGATGGTGAATGCCCAGCCGAACAGTGGGATTTTGATACCAGTGGGGAGTATGCATATACTCATGATTGCAATCCTTATGCGAGTAATCATTTCACTGTCTACAGTGACGGCAGCAGTCTGGAATCCAAACGGCAGCTTGCCGAAATTGCGGAAGAGGTATTCGACAAACTGGTAACGGAGTTTCTTATTACAAGTATCGAAGATGAATTGCAAATCACAGAGGATTACACTTATTATATTTATGCGGAGAAGTATATTGACCCGATCCAAGCTATGGGATTCCGCAACGGATTCTTCATTGGAGCAATCGATTGTATAACTATTCCTAACTACTATCGAATATACAGGTATCGCAGTATCGTAAAGCATGAATTAACACATGTATTTCAATTTACACTTACCAACTGTCCTAAAAATTCACTATGCCCGGAATGGTTGGGATTCTGGTTTAGAGAAGGGCAGGCACATCTAATGTCAGATGCAGGGGATGATACGTACATAACAACACTGGAGCAATTCTACGACTGGTATGCCGCTGAAGGGCATGTTAATCCGATATCGATTCACCGGTGGTCAGATTTCCCAGATAAGAGCTTGTACTCTGAATATTACTGCATTTTTGCAACAGCTTATGCTTACCTAATAGATACAACAAATGGATACGGAGCTGAAATGGAGGATATAAGAGAATTATTCCAATTGATGAAAGAAGGGTATGGATTCGAGGAGGCATTTCAAATATCTTTAGGTATCAGTGTGGAGTGGTACAGAGAGAATTTTTACACTCTGATGGAGGAATATCTCAAAAAACCTGTTAATGCAACCTCACCAAAAATAAAAAATAATATGAATTTTGAATATTCTGAAAGCACAGGTTTTCATAATTATATTTGCGATAGTATTAGTAATGATGATGTTGAACTGATTTCAAGCAAGTATTTATCCGGACTGACATCGGATGGAGGTTACAAACAAGCAAAGTATCGTTAATTATATAATAAATGGTATAACGAATTAAGGCATAGAGATGTTGCGTGAAACAGAATAACACACAAATCACCAGCATCCTAAGCCAACACTTCATGCCGCCGTTATAGTGCAGAGAAAAAATAGGTGACAAAATGAAAACCAAATTAATTATGTTATTCATTCTATCAATACTTTTTTTAAGTTGTGCATCCTCAATTGAGAGCGTTAGAGATGGTAAAGAATCAGGTGAATCAGTGGTTTATAAAACAACTTTTGAAAATGCTTGGGCATATGTTAAGAAAATCTTCAAAGAAGAAGGAGTTACTATTAAAGAAATAAATAAAGATCAAGGTTCTATTTTTGGAGAACAATCAGCTACATTAGTAAACTATGGAAGTTATATTGGAGTATGGATTGATGAGGTGAATGATAATGAGGTTAATGTAATTGCATATTCAAAAAGAGCTTTAGCAACACAGTTAGCTTCAGGATTTTCTGCTAGTGATTTACACGAAAAATTGAAGGTATATGTTGATGCAGAGTAATATTTTCTAATGTAATAAGTATTGAAGTGAGCAATAACCGGGTTATTCACAATAATCGTGTTAAAATACGCATTGGTGTAGAGTTAACCTAAAAATGGTCAAAACTATTGGTTTGTTTGTCTTTGTTCTTTCACAAATAGAAGATGAGGAAAACATGAGTAATCAAATTAAAAAAACTTCCTTCAGGATAATCATTGTCATTCTAATCTTACAATTGAGTATCGGTTGTTCAGCAATCGGTTATATCATCGGTAGCAATATTGATGAATCAAATACCTTAATTGAAATTAATAAAATCGAACAACTTGAATCCAATACCGAAATTGTTATTTTCCTTAAGAGTGATAATACTATCTCAGGTGTTTACGAAAAAGTATCAAACGATTCTATCCAATTACTAAATGGCAATGTGATTGCATTAGAAGAAATCAATATAATCAGACTTGCAAACGAGCCTTCAACCGGAAAAGTAGTCTGGACGACTATTGGAGTTACAGTTGATATTCTTGTAATAATACTACTGCTCTACGCCGCATCTTATGCCGCCATGGGTTCATTGAAATAGCAGATGCTCTTCATAATGCAAGTGATCATTTACCAGTATATGCTATATTTGAGTTTGATGATATGGTACCTGTAGAATTGGTATCATTTAAAGCAAAGAAAGTAAATAGAAAAGCAGTACAAATGAAGCTACCTAACTATTGCAGAAATCGCAATAATATTTTTATACCCTGAAGAGTCGCCGCCTAAATTAAAGAAAATCTATGCAACCAGAGCCAGTCGTCCTGTTAATTTACCCTTTCACTTTTCACCTTCGGCGTCAAATTTATTCGTTTCTCAACAGCTTTTATAATCCTTTCTTTCGCTTCCTCGCTGAATGACTCAGGAACAACCATTGCGTCGTGGATTGTTAATAATAATCGATAAGGCTTAAGTTCAAGAATTTCTTTGCTAATTGTTTCATGATTAGGCTTACAGTCGGAATTATTTTCCCGGGGGCCAAAGTCAGTTTGCAACCCATCACAAACCACTTTCATTTATTTTTGTGTTCGGATGAAATCGTCCAAGCCAGTCTTTTGACGGTATACATATATTACAATTCGATACCGTTGCGATTATCCTTGATTCATAATGTTTTCTGTCAGACTTTTTATTTACATTAGGTATGATGACAAATGAAAATTTTTTTTGAATATACTTAGTAATCATTTTTTCGTATTTCTTCTCATATTCTAAATCTACTCTATCTTTGTATTTTATCTTATCCGTTCTCTTTTTAAAGGGTAAATCCCAGGATTTAATATAATCATCATTTGCTTTCGACAGAAAGCATCTTCCTAAATGTTTTCTAAAAATACTATTTCTTTGATTGCTTTCAATGAAATGATCGTCCAATCTCGACAATAATCGTCCCTTTCCTTTATGTGTCCCAATACGTACTATTCTTTCCATGTCATGTCCTGGTTCCCCATTCTCAAATAGAATATATATTCCATTTTGGGGAATCAGATCGTTATCATATGGATAAGTAAATCTTGTTAGTGAATTAGTTGTCTGATGTAACTGGAGACAAATTGATGACATAATCACATAATCTTCTTAACTTACTTTGGAAATATACTACAATAATTCATAAATCGTCCGATAAATGAGTATGAACATTCAAAGTAAAGGATAAGAATGTCCTCAAAAATAAATTCGAAAGAACTTCTAAAAATCATAATGTCTTTCATGGATGAATTTGTCACAAGATATACTGTCCTTGAAGAACTGAAAGTTAACTTAGGTGAACATCCAACGGCAAGTGGTTAGAGTGACACACCAAAGAAAACCAGGACAACTTACTCGTTCCAATTCGATATTATTCAACCTAAACGAAAAGAACTTTAAAATGAAGTAAAAGTGTTCCTGGAATTCAATGAATTTGACACTTCAGAATATGATGAACGACAATTATTAAAAGTGTTGATGAAGTTTCTGGATGAATTTATGGATAGTCGAACGGTTCTTGAAAATATTCGGTCTCGTCGTGTGGATAATATGCCGAGACATAATTACCGTCAAAAATCTGAAAGACATCGTAATACTATTTCTTCTTTATTTAGTTGTATTCGACCACTCGATTAAAGCGTAAGAATTATTTAATATAACTCTGGTCAGGTCTATATGTGCAATCACCAAAACTAGATCTCCACGGAGTAAAGTGCTATATTCAATATAAAAATAATTGACTTTGAACCAGAAAAAAAGAAAATTACAATAACTAATATGTGTTAAATAAACATGGTCAAATAAATGCAGGAAATCAAATCAATTATCGGAAAACGTTGCGCTACGTTCGATGAAATAAAGAAACAGACACAACTTATCGCAGCAAAATTCAATCCTGAAAAAATTATATTATTCGGTACCTATGCCTACGGTGAACCAACCCCGGAAAGCGATGTTGATTTGCTGATCATTGTAAACTCAAACAAAACGACATGGGAATTAAGTGCTGAAATCTCCTTATTATTAGATCATACATTTCCTTTGGATATTATCGTAAAGACCGACCAGGAAATCGAAGATCGTCTAAAAATCGGCGATTTTTTTATTAAAGATATTATTAATAAAGGTAAAGTGCTTTATGAACGAGCTGGTTAAAGAGTGGGTTAATAAAGCCGAAGGAGACTATCACAGCGCTTTACGTGAATATCAGGCTAGGAAATTTCCCAATTATGATGCAGCAGGATTTCATGCCCAGCAGTGTGCCGAGAAATATCTTAAAGCGATTTTACAACTTAGAAACATTCGATTTGATAAAGTCCATGATCTGTTGGCATTACTGAATTTATGTCTACACGTGGCGCCTGAATTAGAGTTACAAAAAGAATTACTTTCCTATCTGAATCCATTCTCGGTGGCTTTTCGTTATCCTGGGGAGTCGGCCACCGGCGACCAGGCCCGTGAAGCGGTTAAGGCTATTAAAAAGCTCAGACCAATTTTGAGGAAAATATTAAATTTGGGGAATACGACTTAGTTAATTTTTTCTTCTGATTCAACAATATTTCCAGAAAAATATTTGTATCGAGAGGATACATTACCGCCAATCCATGGCTTTGTGTTGCAATTCAACCGAATTGTATTGCTTTGAAATATCAGCTAATCCCCCACTCCATTGGAATTTAAATTTTCTCTTGCTACTACCATCGATGCCATATTTATTTATTAAAAAATCAATATAGTCCATGATCTCGGGAATTAACTGAGGAGGGACCCTTTGTAATTTTTGATTTAATTTTTTTATGTCCATTGTATACCTACTGTAATTATTTTATAAAAATTAAACTTAATTAAATTTAAAAACAAATATTGAAATAAAGTTTCATTGGATAAAAAATAAAATCGGGCTAACACAATATAAGATTGAATTTGAATGACTATATCGAGAGAGATTCGGTCCGTTTGAGAAAAAAAATTGATTGGTTATTTATTTTGTATCAATTTTTAAATTCTAACTCAAAAATGGATTCTGTTCAATTCACTTTAAGATGCCAAATCGAAAATTTTGAACAAATATATCATCTCCGTCAGTGCTCTCGTTATACATTACTTTGGTCAGTGGGATCGGGGATAATATACCCATAAAGGGTTTCAATTCAGATGCTTTGAACTGCTTGAGAAATGTCTCCTGACCGGTATTGGCATCCTGTCCGTATATTTCTACATACTCATCCGATGAAAATACATTATCACCGATATCAATGGCAAACGCATAGACGGAGCTACCGGTCACACCGACTTCAAAATCATCGTTTTCAAAATCATCTGTGTCCCCGATACTAATCCAGTCCCATTTATAACCATCCGCTTCCTGGTCGGCATACACCAATGCCCAGGGATCATCCACTGCAGTATTTTCAAGATAGAAATCAAAGGGGAAGGATGTGGTATCTGACAGAAACGTCAACCTGTTCCCCAGGGGTGTGTTTTCACCGGGTATGACGTTTATTTCAATGGCTTTGCTAATATTTTCAGAATTGGTTTGCCACTCACAAATAATAAATCCTGCAGAAAGAACAGCATTACGCCATTCGGATTCAGATCCGATAATCTGTACTTCCAGGGGCCGATATTCTACTATGTCATAGCTGGTTGTTTCGCTCACTTTAGCAATTGTATTATCGCCCAGGTTTCGCAAGGTATAAGAAATTGGCACGGCTGTGGTTAGCGGTGCATCATTTTTAAAATAGTCACCGAGACTGCCGGAACGTAGCAGACTTAAAGCAGAAGATTGGTCACCGCCTACTGTTACCACGCGGATTTCTGAATTCTCTAATATCTCCAGATGCTCCGCATCAACCGATGCACTCATGCCTGAGTAAGAGGCACGAAGGGCAGCCTTCATTTTTTCCTCGTCATAAGTAGAAGTCATCGTAAGCATCATCATACGTCCCCAGGTAATACTTGATACAAATACCGGCAGGTTGTCAGATCCTATCCGACCAAATTCAACTTGTTCCTGCAGCAACTCAGGTGTAAACGCGTCGCTAAATATATCTGCAGGTCTTTGGGGTAATACCATGGAGGTGGTAAACATTTTTTGAGTAAATTGGGCTGTGATCGTACTACTCTCCGTTGTCTTTTCCCAATTCAGTGAAGCTTTTATACCGGCTCCAAGAAATTTCACAGACAATCCTAAATTAAGTGTCGATTGCTCAACACTATGACTGGTGGTCTGATTAAAGAAAATGCTGCTTCCGGCCACATGGCCGGCTTCATCGGCGCTGAATATCAATTCACCAATGGCCTGTCTAACGTATGCCAGATCAGGATTCTCTACAACTCTGAAATTATCATAAAAGAGCAGGTCAATGGATAGGGTCACCGGAGCGCGCTGGCGGATAGGTAATTCCTCCATACTACCTAAACCCCCGAGATAACTTTTACCCTGGATCAAAGATCCAATGTAAAGGATTTCCGAACCCGGACTGTAAGTAACAATTTTCTCGGGTGTCCGTGTAATCGAACAGGGGGTCGTAATTCGGATTTTACCGTTCGGGTAGTCAAAATCAACGTCGGTAACACCAGTTGCTGTGGTGTCCTCCATAATCATGCTAAACATATCCCAGGCAGGAAGTTCAGTCAAATAATCATTGACGTCTTGTATCGATCCAGT
>JAGLYF010000298.1 GCA_023132435.1 Calditrichia bacterium
CCAGCATGGGGGAACAGATTTGTATCATCCAGATCACCACGATTGCCAAAAAGCTGCCTTATGGTGATTTATTCGCGCGGGGTAGCAATCAAGTTTGACACAAACGACATCAAAACGGACATCCATTCCAACAAATCTTGGCCGCCGATCCAGAAAAGCATAACTGGCTTTAAAGATTGCTCCTTGTTTTCCTTTTGAAATACGTGCTTCCCCTGAGCCAAATTCGGGGACACGAACACTTTTTACTTCGACAATCACCAGTTCCTTTTTGTCCTGACAGATGATATCCAGTTCATACTGATAATGACGAAAATTCCGCTCGATGATTTTATAGCCCTTTTTTTGTAAATATTCAACCGCCATATCCTCCCCGACGGCACCCAGTTTTTGTCTGTTTGTCTTCATATCTCACTCCTTTTCTAACGAATATTTTTTTAACCACAAAGAAGGCACAAATAACTATTGATTTTGTAATGATTAATTATTCTGCTCATAAATTTTAGTATCTTAGGTTATCTACTTCGGAGAAGTAGACTGTTTATAGATTTCAGTTCAACCTCAAAAAACGCAAGCCCCTTTAGGGGTGAACTAATATCTTTGAATGAAATTGTTCTAATCAAAAACATACCTGGGATCAAACTCTATTTCGAACTTTTTTAAAAACTCAAGATATTCTGTACGATATGATTTTGTTTTATGATGTTTTTCTTGATTCTGAATATAGTGAATGATAGTATCAACTTGAGACTGTGAATATGAAAAAGCTCCAAAGCCTCTCTGCCAATAAAATTTTACATTTAGCCACCTTTTATTGTTAATAAATTTTGTGGAGTATGACTTAACATCCCTCACTAAATCCGATATATTACAATCTGGTTGAGTATTACATAATAGATGGATGTGATCTGAGACGCTGTTAATTGTCAGTAATTTTTGCCCTCGTCTTTTAATGATACCTGAAATATACTTGTGCAATTCTTCTCGAAAATTTTTGTTAATCAGGTTACTTCTTGCCATGACTGAAAAAACTATATGGATATAAATTTTGGAATATGTGTTCGCCATGATCTATATCTCCTTTTCTTAATTATTTAAAATAGGTGGCTCCGAGTGGAGCCCCTAACTTTTACGCATTAAATAGCTATAAACAGGGAGCCCCTCCGGGGCTCAATTTTGTTCTTTTAGGCCTATTCTCTAGTCACATTTTAAATTGATAACATGTATAATTATTATTTCATTTGTGCACTTTGTGCCTCCTCTGTGTCTTTGTGGTTTGTTTTTATTGATCACCTGGCAAAATCTTTTCATATCTAAACACACTTGTGCGATTTCACACTGATTATGTTGAGTCTATAATTTTATTCATTTCGCACAACACTAAGTTCAATACTGGAATTATGCCCATTATTCGCCATTTTTCACCATACTCTCATGCAAATATCTCTCCACATTTATTTTTAAAATCGCAGAAAAAATTTTGGCATGATTCATGAACAGGTTTTGATTAAAAAACAGGAGGGATTATGCAGATTAGAATTTTACTACCGGTATTGATTTTATTTGTTGTAGAATTGGCGGCACAACAGGTTTATCTTAATGAAATTCGTTCAAATGATTTAAGTACAGATGATGGTGAATTTATAGAGTTGATCGGACCCTCCGGAACGGATTTGACCGGCTGGCAAATCGAACATTATAACGGAGCCGGGGGAGACCTCATTTTTTCTTATACTTTGCCAACTGGTACAATCATTCCAGACGATGGTATTTTTGACATATCAGGACAACCGATCGGTTTTATCGTAATAAAAAGAACAGATCACACCGTCACGAATTTCGATTTGGAATGGGGGAGCAACTCCCTGCAAAACGGTCCCGATGGAATATTATTGCGTGATAATGCCGGCGTTCGTGTTCAGGCCCTCAGCTGGAACGGTCTGGGAGATCTGTCCGGCGGCGATCCTCCCTGGCGGAACATAGGATCGGACCAGAACACGGATAACAGTCTTTCAGCACCGGATACAGTTTTCGAATCATATGCAAAAGAGTGGGAATACGTTCTACCTACACCCGGAATGCTGAACACAAATCAGTCAACCGGAGATATCAGTCTCCCGGTTGAGCTTTCATCCTTTCGGGCAATTGGTGGCGATCAAGAAGTTAAACTTGTATGGGTTACAGAAGCGGAACTGGATAATCTTGGATTTATCCTGGAACGTGCTTACGAACAGGAAGGACAATTTTTACAAATTGCCTCCTATGAATCCCTGGATGCCTTGAAAGGGGCCGGCAACAGCTCGGAAAAGAGGCGCTATGTATTTATTGATCCTTCCGTCTTTAATGATATAACTTATTGGTATCGTTTGATAGACGTCTCTGTTCATGGTGTTCAAACCATTCATCCGGCGGTTAGTGCGACCCCAACCGCTCCTGATGTAGATGTGATTGAAGACACCCCGGAGGAAAAAGATGTTCCGCAACAATTTGAATTAGCTCAGAACTATCCGAATCCATTTAATCCAAACACAAAAATCCGCCTTATTATATCCAGCATTGAACAAAGTACATCCCAAATAAATCTTTCGATTTATGATATCAATGGTCAGAAAGTAAAAACACTATTTAATGGTTTTGTTGAACCACGGACCTATGAATTCGAATGGGATGGCACAAATGATTACGGAGAACCAATCGCCGGAGGTGTATATATTTATTCATTGAACACTCAGAATTTTTCACAATCGAGAAAAATGTTGTTATTAAGATAAAAATTTTCACAACACGGATATCACGAAAACCACCTCAATTCTCCATGTTTCCCCAAGCCCAAGAAACATGCGTGATATCCGTATCTTTTTTTTTAACCGCAAAGACGCAAAGAAAATATTATTTTATATTCTTTCTATTAAAGTCATTCCGCCCTTGCGGAATCTTTGCAGTTGCTTGCCTCTGATATATCAGCAAGTTTAACATCGTATCGACAACAGCAAAGATGCCTGCGGCATGACAATATCAAAAAAATTCGCTGCGTCGCTGTGAGAAAGAGAATCTCTGCACCTTCCGGGTTAAGTAAATCCATACCTCTTTTTTATCAGAAATGTATATTTTTTCAATTTCTTGAAATAAGATGACCCATATTTACATTTAATAGTATACTGATTTAATAATCTGTTTTATTCAGCAGAAAGAAAGTGATTTAAGTGGGAAGTAAGAAGTAGGAAGTAGGAAGTAGGAAATTAAATGATTTTAAAACCAGAAGATTTGAGTATCAAAGACAATTACAAACTTATCATCGGTAGTATTTTACCCCGGCCCATTGCCTTGGTATCAACCCTGTCAGATGATGGTGTACCAAATCTGGCACCATTTTCATTTTTTACCGGTCTAACCTCCAAACCACCGACGATTGGATTTGCTCCTGCCTTAAAAGGTAAAGAAGCCAATAAAAAAGATACACTGAGTAATATTGAAAGTTCCGGAGAATTTGTTGTAAACATAGTGACTGAAGATATTTCAGAACAGATGAATAAAACTGCCTTTGAATTTCCACCGGATGTTGATGAATTCGAAATAGCTGGATTCACCGCTATTGATTCAGAAATTGTAAAACCGCCACGGGTGAAAGAATCACCAATAAATCTGGAATGTAAACTCTATCAGGTCGTCTATATAGGTGACGGAACGGCAGGTTCGGGGGCATTTGTCATTGGAGAAATTGTTGCTTATCACATAGACGATGCCCTCTATAACGATGGACGTATCGATACAGCACTTCTTAAACCGGTTGGACGGCTTGCTGGTCAGGATTACACAACTTTAGGGCGTTGTTTTTCTATGGACCGGAAATAGAATAAAAAAAGATTGCATTGCAGTATATATAGTTATACAATTGCATATTCTTTTGTCCACGAATTATCACGCCAGTGGGCGGATCAGCCTACCGGCTGACACGAATTTTCACGAATTATCACGAATTTTTTGTTTAATTTTTCTTTGTGATCTTTGTGCCTACTTTGAGAACTTTGTGGTTAAATTTTTAACGCATAGAATTGAGATATATTTAAATCGATCATAATTAAAATTAAAACTATACCAATTATAACTTAAGGAGAATTTTATGAAAATCTACATGTCAGTATTTATTACCGTTTTATTGCTTTTATCAGTCTCAGTTCAGGCAGGTATCGTTGTCAAGATGAGTCAGGAAACAGAAGGGATGAACATACAAAGCCAGCAAACAATGTTTATTGATAAAGACAGGCTGCGCATGGAAATGTCCGGACAGGAAGAAAATCAGACTATTATCTTTCGTGGGGATAAAAATGTTTTTTGGGTGATAGATAATGAAAAAAAGTCCTATTTTGAAATGACAGAGGATGATATTGTCAAATTAAAATCTCAGATGGAGAATATGCAGAAAATGATGAAGGAACAAATGAAAAACATGCCTGAAGAACAGCGTAAAATGATGGAAAAAATGATGCCAACCTCTATGCCTTCAGGCGAAAAAGAAAAAACCACCTATACGAAAAAGGCTAGCGGAGTAAAAGTAGGTAAATGGACTACAACCCACTATGAGGGAACTATAAAAGGTAAAAAAAGCGATGAATTGTGGACAGTAGACTGGTCTCAGGTCGGATTTGACCGGGCTGATTTTGTCGTTATGACTAAAATGGCCGATTTTTTTAGCGCTTTATCACAGGAAGCGACAGATTTTATGCAAGTCGGATCGGAGGAATGGGAAAAGGAAATGGGAATATCCGGAATGCCTGTTCGCTGGGTTGATTATATGAATGGTGACAAAACCAGTGAAGGCAGTCTACAGGATATCTCTAAAAAGGACCTGGACGCTTCATTGTTTGAACTGCCCACCGGATTCTCAAAAGATCAAAGTCCCTGGGATAAACAGAGTAAAGAGATGAATCCGTAAATGCAAGAATAGATGTTGGGTACTCGTTTCTCGTTGCTCGTTTCTCGGTACTCGGTTCTCGGTTCTCGGTACTCGTTGCTCGATACTCGTTTCTGGATGTTGGATACTGGTTGAGAGTTGGCGAAGATCTGTCTCCCCCTTCGCCAGCAGGCGAATCCGCCTACCGGCGTGATTAAAAAAGAGCCTGTCCCGCAACTGCGGGAGGGTTAGGGGGTTGTTAGTACATGACGCGGGATATGAGATTCGTGATCCGGGCTGTTTATCTTGGGAATGAACACTGTGATCTCAGCAGTCTGGAAAATCCGAATATGGTTGAAGCGATAAGGAATGCCGTCTGAAAAAATAAAGATAACAACCATTGGCGAATAAAGAGACTACACGAATGATATTGAACCTGATTATCGGCCTCGCTGGTATTTATATTGTATTATGCTTACTTCTTTTTTTCTTTCAACGGTCCCTGATTTATTTTCCCGATAAAAATATTTATTTCACCCCGGATCAGATCAATCTTACTTATGAAGACATATTTTTTAAAACATCTGATGGGATTTCTATAAACGGATGGTTTTTACCGGCTGACTCTTCTCAAAATATAATTTTGTTTTGCCATGGTAATGCCGGAAATATTTCCCACCGTCTGGAATCTATCCAAATCTTTAACCAACTTTCTCTTGATGTTTTTATTTTTGATTACAGGGGTTTTGGAAAAAGTGCGGGCACTGTATACGAAGAGGGAACCTATTTAGACGCCGAGGCTGCCTGGAATTTCCTTGTCGATAAAAAGGGATATGACGCTTCAAAGATTATCATATTTGGACGGTCGTTAGGATCAGGAATCGCTGCCTGGCTGGCCCGGGAAAAGCAGCCGGCCGCATTGATCCTTGAATCAAGTTTCACCTCGCTGCCCGATCTTGGCGCTAAACTCTACCCGTTTTTTCCTGTTCATTTACTTTCGCGTTATTATTATCCAACCAAAAAATATTTAGAGTTTATCAACTGTCCAAAATTATTCATTCATAGTAAAGGAGATGAGATTATCCCCTATGCACTCGGTTTGGAAAATTTTAATGCAGCTCCGGAACCCAAAGAGTTTCTTGAACTTCGTGGCTCCCACAATGATGGTTTTCTAGTCACAGGATCAAAATATATGGAAGGTATTAAAGCGTTTATAACTAACCTCTAACCGAAAAAATTAATCTTATTTTGTCATGCCGTAGGCAACTTTGCAGTTGTCGATTCGATTATACATTTTTCAGAGCAGCTGCGGCAAGCAACGGCAAAGATCCTTATCCCAACGAGATCCCGTTTCGGGACAGGATGACTTTTTTCTGGCTACGATGCTCCGCGTCGTAGCCTTTCACTAAAAATTCTCATCAGATTCAATGGACTCAAAAAATCTTTCCAGTTTTTCCTTACTCTGAAATGAATTATATTTTAATCCCTTACCATAGGGATTAAATTGAACAACATACTTATATTTATTTTCGAACAGATCAGCCTTTTTTCCAATTATTTTTCCCTTCACCATGAACTTAGAATTAAGACTGTATGATGCTAATTTGATTACAACCTGACTTTTGGCGAGAAAATTCTTTGGACATACGAATCGCACACTACTAATCGTTATGTCATCCAGTATGCACGGACCGGTAAATCGGTTAAGCCAATTGATTTTCTTCAAATATCGTATGTAGACCAGTACATCTTTTGTTTCATACCGTCTGGCAAAACGACGTTCACCGGAATTTTTTTCGACCTCGTTATTTTCCATCTCAATTTTTCAGAAAATTACCGATTTTCCTCTTTTTGTATAGCTGTCCTGTAAACGTATTTGCTATCAGGGTAGCTCTGGAATAATAGAATGATTTATAGTTTATATCAGTGATTTTGAATTATAAAACAAAATGTTAGAGATGAATAATCAAAAAAATTAACAAAAGGTTAGGCTTCTCTAAATTTATAAAACATGTGCTCACAAGAAAAAAACACTATAAATATATGATTGAAAGAATAGTATTTAGATGTTTGTTTAAGATAAAATAAAAAAATGGTACTTGCAAGAACTGCTTGCTATTTCGTTTACCGGTTTACCATTATACACACCGGAGAAGATTATAATAATAATGCAATGTAATAATTTATTTTTCATTTTTCTTATCTTCCTTGGCGTTCGCCGGTAGGCGAATCCGCCCACTGGCGTGATCTTTGCGGTTAGAAACAATTTAGATTAATCCGATTTACATTTTTATTTGTGTAATCTACATTCCAATTGATTTAGATTTTTTAGTATATTCTGTCATAACATTTTATGAAAGGAATACCGTCTATGGAATCCCTCGGTAGACATATTCTCGTTGAATATTTTGATTGTTCCTCTGAAGTTTTAAATGATGTGATTTTAATCGAAAAGGCAATGGTTAAAGCCTCCGAGGCAGCAGGGGCGACCATCATCAACTCCACATTCCATCACTTTTCCCCATTTGGTGTTTCCGGCGTCGTTGTCATTGAAGAGAGTCATCTGGCTGTGCATACCTGGCCGGAATATAAATATGCCGCCCTCGATTTATTTACCTGTGGAGAAAGTGTCGATCCCTGGATCTCTTATGAATTTTTGAAGGATGCATTCAAAGCTAAAAGTGGTTCTTCACTGGAAATGCTACGCGGAAGTTTATCTCTTCTGGAAAAAACTGATTTTGATTTAAAAAAGCAAAGGGATAAAATCGATAAAAAAATTACCAAACCAAAAGTATCGCGTGATATCTGGTTTACGGAGAGAGATGATAATATAGCCACTTCCTTCCGCCATACGGGTGATCCTTTATTCAGAAAAAAGTCTTCTTTTCAAAAAGTTGAAATCTATGATACTTACCAGTATGGCAAAATGCTGACCTGTGATGGTGTGGCAATGTGTACAGAAGCTGATGAGTATGCCTATCATGAGATGATCGTTCATGTGCCGATGCTGACACATCCAAATCCCAAAAAAGTTCTGGTGATTGGAGGCGGCGATGGAGGGACCGTGCGTGAGGTGGTCAAACATGAATCTTTAGAAAAAGTAGTTCTGGTCGAAATTGATGAAGTTGTTATCGAAGCCAGTAAAAAACACCTGCCTACTCTTTCCTCTGCTTTTGACCATCCCAAACTGGATTTACAAATATCCGATGGCATCCAGTACGTGAAAGATTCTCCTGAACAATCGTTTGATATTGTTATAGTGGATTCTACCGATCCGGTTGGGCCGGCTGAAGGATTGTTTACTGAGACTTTTTACAGGGAGGTGCATCGAATATTAAAACCTGAGGGTCTGATGATTGCCCAGAGTGAGTCCCCCCGTTTTAACGTCAAAGTTTTTCAGGAAATCTACCACTGCTATAGAAAGGTTTTCGGGGAAGATAATGTTCACTGTTATCTTGCTTATATACCGATTTATCCTTCCGGGATGTGGAGTTTTTCATATTGTGCCAAAGGTGATATACATCCGATTAAAAATCTTAAACAACAGAATGTACATAATTTTTCGGTAAACCATAATCTTCGTTATTACAGCGATCAGATCCACTATGCCGCCTTTATTTTACCACAATTTGTCAAGGACCTGCTCCGTGAGGAGGTATAGAGGTATAAAGGTATAGGGTGATAAATTCGAGATGCGAGAATCGTAATACGGGATATCGGATGGTGAAGATCTGTTCCCCCCTATTAAGCTGATCGTGTCCCACATTTT
>JAGLYF010000299.1 GCA_023132435.1 Calditrichia bacterium
AGTCCCCTTTTTTAATCACGCCAGTTGGCGGATTCGCCTACCGGCGAAGGGGAAACTTTACTGTCGCTATTTGATAAATCTAAAATTCATGAATTATCCAGGTTAATTAAACATCAATAAATAATAATATACAAAAACGCTAAAACGTTTAACTTAATATTTTCCATTAATATTTAAAACTGAATTCCTGGAGATTAACTCAACAGGAATTAAAACCTTTTTTGGTCTTTTACTTGATAAGTAGTCCATTAAAAGGCGGACACTTTCGATCCCCATTTCAACTTTTGGTACCCGAATGGAACTCAGTGGTGGATCACTGCTCAGATCCTCTACCACATCATCAAAACCTATTACTGAGATATCTTCCGGTATTTTTTTTCCAGTTTCTTTGATATATTGCATCGCTCCCAGGGCCATGGCATCATTGCAGGCAAAGAGAGCTGTTAAATCTTTATTTTTTTTCAGAAGAATTTCTGCTGCATGGTAACCGCTTTTTCTATTGGTAGTACTCTCTCTGGTTACCACCTGTTTCATATTAAAAGGGATTTTAAATTTTTCCAGAGCAATTTGATACCCCTGGAAACGATCCCGAATACTGGGGTGTACCATATCCCCGCCAATAAATCCAATATTTCGATGACCATACGCAATCAAATGTTCTGTCGCCTTTTCCCCGCCCTGTACATTATCAATCAGCACTGCAGAATACTCACCGGAAGGTGGATAGAAATCAACAAATACTACCGGTATCTTATCAGCCTCAAGGCAGGTCACGATCTCAAGGGGTACTTTTCCGGCAATGATAACACCGTCAACATTTTTTTCAAGCACAAATCTTGGCAGGTGATCGCATTCATTAAATTTGTTTGGGATCGTATTCAACAGGACGTAAAAATTATGATCCCGGGCTTCAAATTCTGATCCTAAAAATATATGGGTGTAAAAAGGTTCGGTATGTAAAAAGTGATCATTTGTCAGTAAAAATCCTATATTTTGTGTCTGTTGCAATACAAGGCCGCGGGCAATGCGGGAAGGTCTGTAATTCAACTCATCAACCACTTTCATCACTTTCTTCTTTGTACCCGGGGATATACGAACATTATCATGAAGAGCAAGAGAGACCGTGGCGATTGATACATTTGCCTTTTGGGCAACATCTTTAATTGTTATTGTCATTTACGGGGAAAATTTAGTTAAACGTTTAACCTATAAAGGAAATTTAAAAATTGTCTCAGGTTTTGTCAAGAAATATTTTTCACTTTGTTGGTGTAGAATTTTTTCCGCCTGCCACCAACGCCATTCCTATAAGGTGTGGTTTTTATAAAAAATCGCCAAAGAACAAGTAAATAAATTATTTATAGTTCCCAGGTACAACATGATAACCATATCCGCGAGAATCAGCGTCATTCGCGTTTTATTTATCAAACATCTAGCACAATTTAAAATTTACAGTTGCGCCTCAAACATCCACGCCAAAATATTGACTTCGTCCGGGACGTCACCTATACAGACCACTTTGCCGTTAATAATCATACCCGGTGTCTGTAAAACACCAAGTTTGGCAAATTGTTTAACATCAGTTATCGTTTCAATCTTCGCCTCAACCGAATTTTCTTCCACTATCTTACGACAAAGATTTTCAAGTTTTTCACACTCACCAAATCCACTACCAACAATCTGGATATAGATCATTCCTTACCTCAAAGTTATAAATTTGGAATAATGCTAAATTAAATGCAAAGAGGGAAATAAACAAGAGAAGACTCTTAACCGCAAAGTCGCCAAGAAAATCGGTCCACGAATTACACAAATTTATAACAATTTTTTTTAAATATTAAAATCAATTCGTGAAATTCGTGCTAATTAGTGCAATTCGTGGATAAAAATACTCACATCGCTGCGAGAAAAAACTAGAACCGTAATGAGAGACAGCTGACCCCGCCATCGATTTTCCTGAACTCCGAAGTATTGACCATCAGGATTTTATACCCTGCTTCTTCAATCGCTCTCTGAGTTTTTGGATAACCGGAAGGCATGATCACACAATCATTTACCCAGATACTATTAGCTGCATAACTTTCATCATCATCCACCGGAATGATAGTAAAATCTTTAAAATCCTTTTTTTCAATAAATTCGCCGACGGACAGAAGCGTGTTATTTTTAAGATACGAAACACCGGTTTTAAGATGGAGTACTTTCTCCAGCGTAACCAAGGATCCGCTCAGATTATACTTTTCAAGGATTCCGATTATCTGCCTGGCCCCATCTTTATTGGTCCGATCGGATAATCCGATATAATAATGAGAACCGACCATCATAATATCACCGGCATCTACCGTTCCTGGAGGTTCGATCGCTTCCATATTCTGGAAAAATCGTCCGAGCAGGGTAGCCATTTCTTCCGTTTCACCTTTGCGGGAAGGTGCACCGGGATTGGTGATGACCGCGCAATTGGGGATCAATAAAGCTGTGTCCTCGACAAAAGTAGAATCGGGATAATTGTTATCCGGGTCTAATATATTGACTTTGAGCCCGCAGGCCATCAGGGCTTTCATGTATTGGATATGTTGTTGGAGTGCCAGATGGTAAACCGGTTTCCCCAGATTACTGGTGGTTAATCCATCGACGATCGCCGGGCACGGCCGGCGTACAATTGCTTGTGTGAGCATAATTTTTATTTTGTTTGGGTTGTTTTTAAAATTCTTCCAGGTCCCCAACAATCTCAACGCCTTCTGTTTCCAATTGTTCCAGCAGATCCTACAGATTTTCCACCCGATAATTGATCATAAACTCCTTGGTAGAGGGATAATATAATCTAAAGAATTTGTAGTAATTCCAAGCCATCTTTTAGAAAAACAAGAGCAAAAACGAATAATACCAAACCCAATATTTTGATGATCAGCATGTAATTCCGGCTTTTTAATAACTGACGGGACTTTCCTACCAACATTGCTGTAAGAAGCTTCGAGCCCACCAGACAGAAGTACATAAAAAAAATGAAATAAATAGAGGCCATTAAGCTAACTTCGTAACCCTTCAGTACAGTCGGAGCACCGACCGAGATCCAGAACAGAATCGGGGTCGGATTAAAAATGTTGGCGATAATTCCTTTTTTTATAGATTGTGGTTTAAAATGCTTTGTATCAATCTCAACACCCTTAAAAGTGAAACTTTCATAACCAAGATATACAAGAAATACCGCCCCTATGAGCAATATTATTCCGATCACCACATTGATATCGGATAATTTAGAAAGAAGAAATATGGAAAGAAGGACTACCGGTAAGTCTGTAATAAGCGGAGCCATCGCCACCTTGAGACCTTCCTTTGTCCCGTGCTTTAATGTTTCGGTAATAACCAGTGTCATCAACGGACCGGGTGTAAGCCCTCCCCCCAATCCGAAGACGATACCTGAAATGATAAAAGGGATTTCTGAGGACACTCTTTTTAACCTCTAGGAAAATTGATATTATTAGTGTTTAAATTCCAAATTACAAATGACAAATCACAAATAAATCTCAAACTCAAATTACTGAAATTCCACTCGCCAAAATTAGTTTATCTTGTAAAGTTAAGTCAAAATGGGGAAAGTATAAAGGTATAGGGTATATGGTATTCTTAAAATTCATATCGTATTTTACAGTATATTTAAATGTATAACATATGCGATTAGTTTTGAATAGGGGAAAAGTGATGGATACCTTTGATACAATTCTCACACGCAGGAGTATCAGACAATTTACAAGTAATACTATAGACGAGGAAATGCAGAAAAAATTACTACAAGCAGCCATGCAGGCTCCTTCTGCCCGGAACACACAAGCCTGGCAGTTTGTTGTCATAGATGATCGACAAATTCTCAGGGAAATCTCAAACTTTCACCCCTATGCAGACATGCTAAAGCAGGCACCTCTGGCAATTGCTGTTTGTGGAGATTTTCAACTGGAAGAGAATGTCGACTACCTGGCACTCAATTGTGCCACGGCAACACAAAATATTCTTCTTGCTGCCCACTCTTTTGGATTAGGAGCGGTCTGGTTGGCAATTTTCCCGCGAAAACAAAGAATCAAAGATTTGAGAAATTTGTTAGACTTACCGGATGATATTATTCCGATTTCCCTGGTAGCAGTCGGACATCCGAAGGAACCTAAAGGATTGGCCGATCGATTCAATCCCGAGAAAATACATCATAATAGTTGGTAAATAAAAATCCAATGCTTTATGAACAAATTGAAGTAGTTAGTTATTGTGGTTACCGGCCAAACGAACGTCCGATTTCTTTTATATTTCAGGATAAAAAATGGGAAGTAAAAGAGATTATGGAACGTTGGCATGAAGGGAGTAAAAAAGCAGGAGCACCCACCTATAGTTTTTTTAAAATTATCACCTTCACCGGCAATCAATTTACACTACGATATAATAACCGGTATAAAACCTGGGCGGTCAAAATAACCTGAAGCTGATGAGTTTTTTATACAGTGATATAATGTTATTAAATAACAAAAATCAATTACCAAATTTCAAATAAATTTCAAATATCAATCACCAAAATCCAAAAAGTTTGAAATAAATCCATTTGGTAATTTGAAATTGGAATTTATTTGTTATTTGGTGTTTGAGATTTGGATTTTTATACCTTGCATCTTTGCTTGCCCGCCTCTGGCGTGGCGGTTAAAATAACCGTAATTTGCCAACTAAACAGATCAGCTGGCCAGACGATAGGGAAATTCTTTTTCCCTTTCATCAGAAATTACCGGCTTCTGATAGATTTTCGATTTAATCTTAATCTTAAGTTTGAGCTTCATCACCTATTTCCCTTTTGTTACATAATCACCATGGCATAACGTAAAACCATCCCATTTGTTCCCAAAATAATAGTAATTTTTTAATACCCCGTGTTCCAGGTCACATTGGTCAGGGATTTGTGATTTAGCTAACATTTCAACAATTATTCACTATAGAGATTAAGGTAGAGAAAGTGTAAGGGTATAGAGGTATAAGGGGGTATAAGGGTAAAGGATAAATGGTTTTGAATAATGAATAACGAACAAGGAATGATGAATAATGAAGTTAAAACTACTTCTTACTTCGAAATTTCTTGCTCAAAATTCGATATTCTAAATAGTTACTTAATGCTGAATGGATCGTCATTGCGAGTTCCAAGCCCATATGAACGAACATGGCGGCACGGCGCTGCCGCGCCCAAAATATTGAATAATTTCTAAATATTCCTGAAATAAGTCCGAACACTTTGTATACAGAGAAGTTAAGTGTGAGTGAGTAAAAGGGGCTCATTAATGACTAAAGAAAGAGATAGGCGATATAGCGATCGCTTCCATTTTGATGAAGCAAAGGTTTATTGCCAGGAGAATTCTACTTTTAGATTTTTTAAACAATTTTCAGAACCATTCGATTTGAACGATCTGACTAAAAGTGGTATATCCTTTAAAACCAACAAAAAAGTCTCCAGAGGTGACAGCGTTCACTTAAAGATTGATATCCCGGGTCGTCAAAAGATTCATGTAAAAGGACGTGTTGTCTGGGTATCAAATCAGGAAACTAGCGATCATTCAGTTGGAGTACAATTTTTACCCTTTGGCACTATGAAAGGCTATAATACATTTAACGCCAGAGAAAAACTGGAACGCCTGATTGGTGATACCCAACATCCGGAAGAGGAAATCCAATAACGGATTGTAGATGAACTTAGATCTAGTTTAACCACACCATCCCATTCGTCTGCATAGGAAGAATAGTACATCTTATTTTCTCTTTTTATCGCATGCGCTTCCGGATGGTCGAATCCTGAGGTGAATCAAATTTGACACCTTTTTTCTCCATCAATCTGCGATATCCCGTTAATGTCGTAAAACAATCTCCTTTGTGAACAGAAACAAATGTTTGAAGGGTTGTAAAGCTCTCACCACTCTTTAATTCACGATTTACTTTAGAATTTACTCTGAGAAAGGCACCCCTTGAGTCAGGCATTTCTACCGGTAAAGAAATTGGTTTTGACACGAATTCAACATGCCCAACTGAGAGACCAATATCTTTTCTCCAAACATCACTAATCGGTGGATAATCTTTATAATCAGATTCATGCAATTCCATCAAATTCTGCTTTGCAAATCCTTTACTTACATAAATAATCCAGTCCTGAAAATTTTTGTAAGAGCCACTTTGAAATGACTTAAATTCTTTTATTGGCTGACCAGGATCAGATGAAATCAAATACCGATTATTTGTCCAACTTTCAATTTGCAGCAGTTCATCACTGAGATTTTTATATGTTACCAAATAAAGAATCATTTTGGGAAAGTTCTCATATGCTATGGCTTTTATCGTTTTAAGCAGCAATTCCGACTCGCCGATTAGTGTATAAAGAGTTCCTTTACCAATTTGATCATCAACGCCGGCTGTTTTTTGAGATTTATACAAAAATTTCGCCATCGTATATCCATCAGCATTAATATATTCAGAGGGTCCAAAATCTCCCAAAACGATGTTTTCTCCATCAATCTTACTTATCACTCTGCTATGTAAAGCCTGATTAAATTCGATGGTGATTTCTTCCCCCTCAATGATGATGCCTTTCTCACATCCAAAATATTGAAGGCAGGAGATTAGTAATATAAATAGCAAGGAAATTTTAATGTACTTCTTCATGTTATCCTCCACGTTTTGTACCCAGCTGCAGTCCTGGAAGTGATTGCATCATATTCACTACATCATTGATTGAATTAATGACCAAATCAGCTGCAAACGTTTTATTTTCTTTTAAAAACTGATTCCTTAATGCAATACAAAAAATATCATTGGCCTTCGCACTTATGATTCCGGCTTCCGAATCTTCAATGACCATGCACTTATCTCTGTCAATCCCGAGTATTTGAATCGCCTTGTGATAAATATCCGGTGCAGGTTTTTTTTGAGATACCTCATCACCCCCGACCGTCACATCAAATACTGTTTGAAAATTTATATTTTGCCTGTTGTTTTGCGATAAACTTTTCAGTATCGCATCGATTTGTTCCCGGACGGATGAAGAAGCTAATCCCAGTTTAATTCCTTTCTTTTTACAAAGTAAAATTAAGTCTTCAATTCCATCCAGAGGTTTCAAGGGCCGATCAGTTATCAAACCGAGATAGAGCGCATCCCGAATTTTAACACCTTCTTTAATGTCCAGAGGATTTTCGGATAAATATTCCTGATTAACGGCCTGAATATTACTGTCTACCGAATGGCCGACAAGATCGTTTATAAACTCCTCAGTATATGATACATTCAAATTATCAAGGAACATGCGAAAAGACTCTGCATGGATGGGTTCACTATCGACTATTACACCATCCATATCGAGAATAATCGCTTCACGTTTTTTTAAAATACTGTATTGTTGATTCTTCATTTATCGGCAATTTCCAGGCAGATTTCATCAGTCAAAACTTAATAACATTCTGCATTTCATCAGTTGCATATGGCGCTTCGCTTTAATCCCAAATCTTTTACAACCATTCAAAATGAAGATATATTATTTTCACAATCTTGTCAATAACTTATTTAATATCTAAAATTTATAAGTATAAGACTTTGTAGCTCTTTCAACTGTTCTTTCAATTTTTTTGTTATCTCTTCATAATCCGGATTATTATAAACATTATTCATTTCCCGGGGATCCGAATATAGATCATACAATTCCCAGGTATCAATATCATTATAAAAATGAATTAGTTTATACCGGTCGGGCATCAAATCCTTTATTTCCCCCGGTATTCTCATCCTTTTCATCGGATGGTTTTAGTTTCAGATCAAAACCATTATACATATTTTTTATTTCCAAATCCTAGTCCCGGGCTGCTGCAGATCTTGTTTGATAATCATCAAAAAGATTATCCGGTTCCGGTAGATTTTTATCTTTGAACAGATCCAGATGATCTGTATCGGGCATCCAGTTTCGATGCGGAGCTTTATGATGCACCAGTAGGCAAAATGGTTGATCCCGGTTTCTTTTTGATAAAGTTTCCAAGGCATAATCTGTAATGAGATCCGTGACATACCCCTCCGAATTGATCGTATCTCCCTGCTCGATAAAAATTGGGTTGTAATAGTAACCCTGTCCGGGTAAAATTTTTCGGATACCTTCCCTGGCCAGGCGATCAATATTAGGTGTTTCAATCAATGTTTTATTATAACTACTCACCGCCTTTTTGGCATGATCATCGGACATGATGATAAGGATGTTTGGTTTGGTTACTTCTACGGATTTGTTGCAGGAAGATAGTAGTAAAAAAGAAAGAATAAGTGTCGGAACATATTAGAATATTCTACGTATAAAATTTCGTTTATTTCTTAAATAACTACAAATTATAATATTAGCAAATACATAATTTAACATGAAAGGAGTTGTCATGAGAGTAACTACTACCATGTTATCATTATTTTTAGTTATTATCTGGACCATTAATGTTTGGGCTGCCGACGATAAGAAAAAAGTAAAGGAGAAAAAGGTCTGGGTCCAGACAACGGAGAAAAAGGCCGGTCTGGGTGTAATGGTATCAAACATTGATGAAGATGAGAGCGGTAGTGCAAAAGAGGGTGCACGAATTGTAGAGGTTTTTAAAGGAAGTGAAGCTGAAAGAATCGGTCTTGAAAAGGGGGACGTGATTGTCGAGCTGAATGGTAAATCAATTAAAAAGCCCTCAGATTTGGTGGATATATTTAAAGATGTCGAAGAAGGAGCAGAAGTAAAATTAAGTATATTGCGTGATGGAGAAAAAAAATCATTTACTGCAAAACTGAAACCTTTCGAAGGACACGCATATGCTTTTAAAGTAGAAGATGAAGATGGAGATATTCTGATCGATGTTTTTCGTACCCCAGAGCATGATAAAGATTTCAGGGTAATCCGCTCTTCAGGAATAAATGCGACCACAGGTGGCAAGGGTGGTTATCTTGGTGTTCAAGTTAAAAATCTTACTGATCAATTGCAGGAATACTTCGAAGTGAAAAATGGTGTCCTGGTAGAGGAAGTAATGAAAGATTCCCCGGCAGAAAAAGCAGGCTTAAAAGCAGGAGATGTCATTGTTTCGATTAATGACAGAAAACTTGAAGATTATCATGATCTTATTCGTACTGTCAATTTTTATAATCCTGAAGAAAAAGTAACAGTATCCTATGTACGTAAAGGTGATACTGAAGAAACAAAAGTTGTACTCGGAAAAAAGCCCGCTTATCACTGGAAAACCAAAAAGATGAAAGGACCGCAAAATCTTCAGATTATAAGCAAAGATGTAGAAAATAAGGTTCTCATTACTGAAGAGGGCGATAGGAAAATAATCAGGATTAACAAAAATGATGCTAATTTCAACATTAAGGTAGAAAAAGAATTTTTTATTTTGTAGGAGCACGGCGGAGCCGTGCTCCTACAAAAATTTATTTCCCCTTCTGGATTTTCCGTATCGATAACTAACCCAAAACATATCCTCAATTGTCTGATTAATCATTTTTGCATAATCTGGAAACAAATTTGATTCCATCCGCGATAATTCCTGATGATCCGATACCGTACGGGGATTCCGTTGGAAAATTGAGCAACAATCTTTGTATTGTTGAATTGACAATTCAAATGTCTCAATTTTTGTAGCCAGATTGACAATTTCCTCTTTATCATATGTAAGTAAGGGTTGCAAAATTGGTATTTCTATGGAACGCATTGTTGAAGCAATATTTGTAAGGGTTTGAGAAGCTACCTGTGAGAGATTATCACCGGTGACCAGGGCGTGTACATTCAGCTTTTCTGCCAGTTTCTCAGCAGATCTTGCCATAAATCGACGAAAAAGAATGAGTTCATAGGAGACATTTTTTCCGGCAATGGCTAGATCAAAATAAGTGGCTGGCAACACATAGAGTGACGATTTTAGTGTCACACCACTTAATTTTTGTGCTAGCTGCCCAATTTTACTCTTTGTTATTTCCTCTTTACTTACGTGTGAAGCAGTAAAGTGTACAAAGTCAATATGACATCCCCGACGGGCAGCCATATAGGCGGCTACCGGTGAATCGATTCCACCGGAGAACATGACCAGTACTTTTTGTGCTGTATTGACCGGAAGTCCACCAGCCCCTCTATGTTTATTAGTAAATAAAAAAATCTCGTTGTTTTGAATTTCCAGCCAAAATGTCTCATCAGGATTTTTTAGACTAACCTTATCCCAGGAAGTATTGGCAATAACAGATGCTCCAAACCTTTTCTCCAGATCCACTGAATTCGCCGGAAATCTTTTTTCCGACCGTCTGACATCCACACAAAAAGACAGATCCGGTTGGTATTTTTCTGTCGCCAACTTGCAGAGTTCAGCATCAATTTTATTCAGGATTTTCTCTACCGAACCAGGATCAAAACCGGAATATTCAATGCGTCTTGCCATAGTAAACCAGGTAATTCCAAAAACATGAGAAATCTTTTTTATCACTGCATCCGTTTTAACAATTTCATCTTCAGGAACGTTTAACGAGAGATAACCGCGGAACTGTCTGACTGGCCAATCGATATTCTCCGCTTTCAGCGATAATTGAATATTTTTTAGTAATTGTTTCCTGAACTGCGGTTGATTCCGTCCCTTCAGACTGATTTCACCATAATGGATTAGGATACAATTGATCATAATAAATCTACTAATTTATAGTGGGTTCAAGCGTTAAACCGATTCCTAAAAAATACAAATATTTCTAGACTATCTCCAAAAAAGCTCCACATACCTGATAATTAAAAAACACTAATCCAAATTCTACATGAGTCAATTGATAATTGATATTCAACCCCTAACGGGGTTGTAAATTAAGGGTAGAGGATCATAGCTACAAATATTGAACACCTACGGTGTTCTTTGTTTGTCAGTACTGGTGAATTGTTCCTGGTAATATTGATATTAGATGTTAGATGTTGGACATTAGATATTGAATATTAGATACGAAATACGTGATCCGGGATATGCAATATGATATATATAATGTAGGGGCATGGCGTGCCATGCCCACATTACAATTTATCGAGATTCAAACAACAAAAGCCGAG
>JAGLYF010000003.1 GCA_023132435.1 Calditrichia bacterium
GGATTCGCACGCCGGTAGGCGCATTTCCAACCTGCCGGCGAAGGGGAAACTTTACTGTCGCTATTTGATAAATCTAAAATTCATGAATTAACCAGGTTAGAAACTCACCCTTCTGAAGGAGCTCGTTTCGAGCTGGCCCCTCTCCTGTGAGGAGAGGGGAACTATGTATTGTATATCGAACAGAGTAAAATTTTTTCATTCTTATTAAAATGTTAATTAAATGAATAATTTTTTCCGTGAAAATTCCGTGGTAAAACTAAACAATGAATGGATTCCCAAAACTCAATTCTCCCCCTTTTGTATCAAGAACGGTATGTACACCGATCGGCATGGAGAATTTGAAATCTCCATGTCCATAAGGAAAATTTCGTATTACCGGATACGAAACTCCGGAAAAGTATTCATCCAATATCTCATCGAGATGAAAAGAAATCTCATCTTCATCAGCCGTACAGTCAATAAAATCACCAAGAATTAAACCACTAATTTGATCGAATATCCCGGCCTGTTTTAAATGAGCAAGATAGCGGTCAATTTTATACGGTTTTTCACCAATATCTTCCAGAAATAAGATCGCCCCTGTATAATCCGGCGAATAGGTTGTTCCTGCCAGATGACAGACCAGCGATAAACATCCTCCTAAAAGAGTCCCTTCTGCCTGACCCGCTTTCAACACAGCAGTATTTGTTTCTGTATAGTTAAATCGGTAAGTCGGTTCTTCATTATGGATCTGATTCCAAAAGTGGATCTCGGTAAAAGGTAAAATTCCTTTGCCCATTTCCACCGCAACCATCGGTCCGGAAATTGAAGGAACAGCCGTTTTTGTCCAGATAGCTAACTGAAGAGTGGTGATATCGCTATACCCAACAAAAAGTTTTGGATTTTTACGGATAAGATCAAAATCGATCTTATCGACCAGTCGCAATCCACCCCATCCTCCCCGGGCACAGAGTATCATATCTATCTCCGGATCTGCAAACATTTCATGGATGTCGGCCAGTCTCTCCTCATCGGTTCCGGCAAAATATTTGTGGACCCTGCCTAAATTTTTCCCCTTCTTAATTTGATATCCCTTATTTTCAAGATACTGAAAACCAGATTTCATGCGATCATCAAGCGGGACCCAGGCAGGAGAGATTACACCAACTTTGCTATTTGATTTAACGGATCTTAACATAGATTTAACTTCCTTTTATTAATCACTTATTTCTGTTTGTATAGGTTGCTCCCCATTTGTGCATTGCCCTTAAAATAGGTAAAAAGGATTTTCCAAGCTCCGTTAAGGAATATTCTACCTTGGGGGGTACCTGAGCGTAAACTTTCCGATGTATCAATCCATCGGATTCCAGTTCGCGTAATTGTTGGGTGAGCATTTTTTGGGTGATTTGTGGTACAAGACGTTTTAATTCACTAAACCGATAAACCTTATCCTTCAAAAGCCACATAATGAGTAGTTTCCATTTTCCACCGATCAAATCCAGTGTAATCTCAACAGGAAAAGAAAATTCATGCTTTTTACGCGTATTAGTATCTTTTTGCATACTATAGTAGTTTTTTTCTGTACATGTGTTAATAAACTGTAATATACAACTATATACTTAATTAAAAAAAACAGAAATAAATTTTAAAATTTATATTATTTTAATTGAGTTTGTATTAAAAAATAAAATTAATTATTATTTTGTCTCTCGCAAAGGCTGAAAGGATAAATTTTCAAATCTCAAATACCAAATAAATTTCAATTTCAAATTACCAATTTGATTTTCATTCGCCATTTAAAAATTTTTCATTGGTATTTGATAATTATTTGTGATTTGTGATTTACAGCCTTGCATCTTCGCGGTTAATCTAGATTTAAATACTAAGCAGGCTTACTTATGAGATGGTTTATAATCGTCTGGATCACATTACTGATCCTGGTTTACTTCTATATGGGACGTCGTTTGATAAAACCGGCAAAACTAACCCGGCGCCAGAAATGGATTGCCTGGGCCTTCATTGCTATTACTCCGCTTACACAACCCGTTACATTTTTTTTTCAACAGACATCGTCTGATTCTATAATGATTAATATCTTCAGCTGGATCAGTTATATCGGATTTGGCTTGTTTTCCTTAATTCTTGCCGGATTGATATTTCGTGATCTGATTCTGTTGATTATAACTTTATACCGTAAGATTCGAAATTTCATACATAAAAAGCGTGACCTGACAGAGAAAAGATTTGATCCGGAGCGGCGTCTGTTTATGTTAAATGCGACAAATATGGGAGTTATTGGCACAGCCGTTCTTATGACAGGATATGGTATCTATGAAGCAAGACGAAGAGCGATTCTGGAAGAAGTGACTGTTCATCTTTCCGGTATTACCTCCGAATCGGAGGGTTTTAAAATCGCCCAGTTTTCCGATATTCATGCCGGATATACGATTAAAAGAGGTTTTATACAGTCAGCTGTCGAACAGGTGAACAATTTAGGTGCTGATGCCATCGTATTTACCGGAGATATGGTTGATGGAACCGTCCAAAACCTGCGTGACGATGTCGAGCCTCTAAAAGATCTTGATGCCCCCTACGGTGTCTACTATGTTACCGGCAATCACGAGTATTACAGTGGCGCCGAAGCCTGGGTTGAGGAAATGGATCGGCTTGGCTTCACGGTATTGCTAAATGACCATAAAATTATTCAATATAGACAGACCCAAATAATGATGGCGGGAGTTACTGATTACCGGGCCGGGAGCATCATACCTGAACATAAATCCAATCCTAAAAAAGCTATGGGTGATGCAGTAGATTCCGATGTGAAAATTTTACTCGCCCATCAACCAAAAAGCATCTTCTCTACCGCTGAACTCGGTTTCGACCTGCAGATTTCCGGCCATACCCATGGCGGACAGTATATTCCCTGGAGTTTTCTGGTGACACTTGACCAACCCTATATCAAAGGTTTACACAAACATCAAAATACATGGATATATGTCAATCGCGGAACAGGTTACTGGGGACCACCGGTCAGGGTAGGTATCCCATCGGAGGTAACTATAATAACTTTGAAAAATGCACTGGCAAGTTAATTTATTAACCTGGATAATTCATTTCTCGCGACGACGCAACGAATGTGAAGATAAAATCACA
>JAGLYF010000030.1 GCA_023132435.1 Calditrichia bacterium
TTTCGTTCATTTGAAAAAGTAAAAATATTATTTTCCAATCCGATCTGACCACCTACAACAAGTACCTTGTCTTTTGGGTTAGATAGCTTATAATTCCAAATTCCGTTTGCTTTCCCTTCAGATATATTACCGTTAAGATCAAGTTTTATTTCTGCTTTTCCATGCGAGACATTATCAAAGAAAAAGTGTTCACCAAATTCTCTTTCACAGGCGGCGACAGTGGAAAACTTTCCGCTTTCCAAATCAATCAAACTACTGCATTCTACATTAAATCCAAAGACTTCAAATGTTAAATCACTAAGATTAAGATTTTTATTCTCAAGGCTGGCTTTTATATTCAACCGATGGATTTCCTGATCATTAAAAACTATCTGTGGGGCGAAAAGCCTGCCAGATGCCCTCAGTTCACTGGGTGATATTATAAATTTTCCCTGCAAATTCAGATAATCCTTTTCAAATCCATCCACATTAAAATAATCGGCAATCGCTTTAATTTCTATTCGATCGCTACGGATTTCTCCCTCCACGACCGGACTAAAAATGTCATCAATTGATGCAGCCACGGTAAACACAGAACTGGTGAACTTGCCCCTGCCGTCATTCAGGACGAGTTTATTATCATGAATCTGAGCGTACACCTCAAGATCATGTATTTCATTATCAAATAATGTAAAATCAGTATTCCTGAGAGAAACATATCCGTCAATACTTACATTCTCCAGATTAAACTGCGAACCCTTTATATCCAGTTTACTGTCGATTATTCCTCCCAGTATACGAATATGCTCATTGAAATTTGCAAGATGAGCATCCAGAAGCTCATAATCCTGGAGATCAAGCTGAATATAGAATGACTCATCTCTAAGATTCACCTGGCCAAACATCTCAAATTTGGCATCTGATCCATAAAAGATATCCCCATCCGCATTAATATTTATCGATGTAAAGTTTCTGCTATCGATCCAGCCATTAAGATTTTTTGCTAAGGAAAGGTTTTCTTCATTTTTTCGTTGTAGAGAAAGGCTTCCATTTTTAAGATGGATTCGGTCAATATTCTCGAAATGATACAATACTTCGAGAATGTTTATGTCAGTTGAATCTATAATACTACTTTCGATAAAATCATTCTCTTCTATATCCTTGAAAACAACCTGCGGTTCAACAAGAAATATTTTATCGATCGCGCGGTGGGGTTCATTTATATTTTTTATAAGAGTGAAAAGATTGTAATCAAATTCGATTCCACGAATATTAAAGTGAGCTCTGGCAGTTTCACTCTTATACTCGATTTCACTCAGTACAATTTTTCCAAATTTAAGTTCAATATCATTAACATTTATCAGAGTTTGCCCATCCTCAGACAGATGGGCAATTACATAATCCTTTAGTTTCTGATCAAGATCAAACATGGTGAGCAGATAAGGAGTGCCAAGAAGAAATCCGGATAGAAGAACAAGGACACTAAGAAATATGTAGAGTAATTTTCGCATATATGTAAAAATTCAACCTTGTATCTTAATCCGTAACCCGCATAAAAAAAATAAGTCCACGAATTTCACGAATTTTCACGAACTTTTTTAAAAACCTATTTTACTAATTCGTGCAATTCGTATTTATTCGTGTAATTCGTGGATAAAAACCTTCGCACCGTGCAGAAGGTTTTTATCCACGAATTACAC
>JAGLYF010000300.1 GCA_023132435.1 Calditrichia bacterium
ATTTCAAAAGATTACGTTTAAAACAACCCCTAACCCCCTTTGCTAAGGGGGAATTAAATAGTCGATTATATGTTCCTTATACTCTTATACATTAATTTTTTTGAATAATTCAGTTTAAATATATAAATGGATTAGTTCAAAATGATTAGTATAAAATTAACAAATTATTATTGAGAAAAAAAAGTCTTTCCAGGTGAAAAGTAGAAGGAAGGGTTTTATCAAAAAGTGAAATGGTTGAAACAGGTGGTCTGAGAAATAATGGTTCGTATCTTTTTATACATACTATTTTTTGTCGGATATGGAAATGCTGCAAATCACATTATTTCATTTGTTTCTATTTTCTTTAAATTATACCTTTACAAAATTATTTATAAGAATTAACTACTGAGTTATAATTAGGAATTAGGAGTATGGCATTGTGATAACTACCTATAATGGACGGGTAATTTTTAAATCATAAAGGATAAGGATAAATGGAAAACAAAAAAATCGCAAAAATATTTGAAAAGAATGGTAATAATTTTGACGGTTTAATATCAATTCTTGAAAATATTCAGGCTAAATATAGTTACCTGCCCGAAGAGGCATTGCGAAAGGTGTCGGAGAAAACAGGCCGTTCAATGGTGGATATTTACGGAGTTGCGACCTTTTACAAATCTTTTAGTCTGACGCCGAGAGGGAAACATCTTATTTCCACATGTCTCGGAACAGCCTGTCATGTGCGAGGTTCTCAAAATATCCTCAGGAGAATCGAAAAAGAGCTGGGACTAAAAGCAGGACAAACGACAAAAGACAGGGAATTCAGTCTTGAAACGGTTAATTGTCTCGGCGCCTGTGCTCTTGGCCCTGTTGTTGTGGTGGACGGCCAATATTTTTCTCATGTAAAAACTTCTTCCATCCCTGATATACTCGACAAAACACGCAAAGGACTTGATACCATTGACATCGAAACCGACCAGAGAGTCTTTCCGGTTGAAGTTAGCTGTGCCCGATGTAATCATAGTCTCATGGACGACAGACAGGTAATCGACGGGCATCCTGTTATCAGAGTTACCGTTTCATTTGGGCAACAACATGGTTGGCTGGCTCTTTCAAGTATCTATGGAAGTTATCATGTCAGTTCAGAGTTTGAGATTCCTCTTGATACAGTAGTTCAGATGTTTTGTCCCCATTGTCATTCAGAACTTCTTGGGGGTACAAAGTGTGCCGATTGTAGCGCACCGATGGTGCCAATGATTGTTCGCAAAGGTGGTATTGTTCAAATTTGTACACGCAGGGGGTGTAAGGGACATATGCTCGACTTAGGTGAAACAGCTATTGATTAAATTTAATTAAGCCGTATAAAGGAGATTAATAGATGAAAGCACTCCCGACCATTGCTGAATTTGTGCATTTTCGTCGTCGTGTAATGAGTGAGAAAAAGATCTTACACAAAAAACCGACCCTTGTTATTTCTGCTGGGACATGCGGTCAGGCCAGCGGTTCGAACGATATTATGAGAATTATTAAACGATATATTATTGAACGTAATTTAAGGGAAAAAATCTCGCTAAAAATTACGGGTTGTCAGGGATTTTGTGAAATGAATCCGTTTATTGTCGTTGAGCCTGGTAATCATCTATATCCAAAATTACACATCAAAGATGTACCAAAAGTTATTGAGTCTGCTATTGGTGATTTTGTTGATGAGGAACTCATATATAAAGATCCAAAAGATGATCAAATCTACCATTCAAAGGAGGATATTCCTTTTTTCAAAATGCAGACAAGAACTGTGCTGGGTAGTAATCAGAAAATTGATCCGATTAGAATTCTGGACTATGTTGAACAGGGTGGCTATGCTGCCCTCGAAAAAGTCCTGCTCAAAAACGATACGGAATGGATCATCAGTGAAGTAAAAAAATCAGGTCTTAGGGGAAGGGGCGGCGCAGGTTTTCCCACCGGTAAAAAATGGGAATTGGCACGTGCTGCCGAGAGCAGGGATGGCCAAAAATATATCGTATGTAATGCTGACGAGGGAGATCCTGGCGCCTATATGGATCGCGGTCTTCTTGAAGGCAATCCACATTCTATTATCGAAGGCATGTTAATTGCCGGAATAGCAATCGGAGCTTCGAAAGGTTTTATTTACGTTCGGAGTGAGTATCCTCTGGCAATTAAACATGCTCTAATTGCGATCCGACAAGCCCGTGAATTAGGATTACTGGGAATACATATTCTGGGTAGTAATTATGATTTTAATGTTAATATCATCCGGGGAGCCGGAGCCTTTGTCTGTGGTGAGGAAACAGCATTGATTAAATCCATTGAGGGATTCAGGGGAGAACCCAGACAACGACCACCATATCCGATTGAAAAAGGTATTTACGGTTCTCCCACCTGCATCAATAATGTAGAAACTCTGGCAAATATTTCGGTCATCATTAATCAGGGTGCTAAAGAGTATATAAAAGTTGGAATACCCGGTAACACAGGAACAAAAATTTTCTCACTCGTCGGGAAAATTAGAAATACCGGTCTCGTTGAAGTCCCCTTAGGAATTAAAATTAGTCAGGTCGTTTATGATATCGGAGGTGGTGCACCGGGAAATGCAAAAATAAAAGCCGTGCAAACCGGAGGGCCATCCGGCGGATGCATCCCGGCCAGGTTATTTGATCTTTCTATCGACTATGAAAGCTTGAGTGAAGCGGGTTCTATCATGGGTTCCGGTGGGATGATCATAATGGATGAAAATACCTGTATGGTCGATGTGGCTAAATACTTTATGAACTTTTTAAAAGAGGAATCCTGTGGAAAGTGTTTTACCTGTCGTAAGGGCACTCAACGCATGTATGAGATCCTGGACGATATATCTGCCGGACGGGGAACAATGGAACATCTCACTCTTCTGGAGGAACTTGCTCATACGGTTAAAGAAACGTCGATGTGTGGTCTCGGACAATCAGCGGCAAATCCTGTTTTAAGTACCCTGCGTTATTTTCGAAATGAATATGAACGACATATTAAGGAGAAAAAATGTGATGCGCACGTCTGTACTGAATTAGCTGGGGTCCCCTGTCAATCGGCCTGTCCCGTAGGAACTGAAGCGTGGCGATATGTAGCCCATATTGCCCGCGGAGAATATGAAGAAGCTTATTCTGTGATTCGTGAGGCAAATCCATTTCCGTCCGTCTGTGCCAGGGTCTGCGATCATCCCTGCGAAGATAAATGTCGCGCGGGTACGAGTGGTGGAAGTCCTATCTCAATTCGGGCACTTAAACGATTTATTACAGACCGCATGGATCCTTCTACCTATAAGCCTCTCAAAGAGCGGAAAAAGGGTAAAATATCGCAAATTGCCATCGTTGGCGCCGGGCCGGCAGGATTGACAAGCGCACACTACCTTTCACTGAAAGGATATAAGATAAGTATCTTTGAATCTGAATGCGAACCCGGGGGCATGCTTTATTGTGCAATCCCTCCCTATCGTTTACCACGGGAGACTATCAAAAATGAGATCGGTTCAATCTTAGATGAAAATATAAATATAAAATTAAACACGACCCTGGGTATAGATTTCTCTATCGACGATTTGTTCAATCAGGGATTTAAAGCTGTCTTATTAGCGATGGGTTCACATAAAAGCAAACCGTTGCATATTGAAAATGAAGACGTGCAGGGTGTTTATCCATCAATCGAATATTTAAAGGCTTTTAATCTGCGCAATCAAAACTTTGCGAAGGGTAAAGTAGGAGTAATCGGTGGAGGAAATTCTGCTATTGATGCCGCACGCACAGCAATTCGACAAAAAGAAGTGGATAGTGTTACGATCTATTATCGTCGGACCCGGAATGAAATGCCGGCATTTGAGGAAGAGATTGAGGCAGCTGCTCAGGAAGGAATTAAAATTCAAACCCTTATTTCACCCAAACGAATAATAACTGAAAAGGGAAAACTATCCGGTTTGGAATTTCTCCAAAATGAACTGGGCGAATTAGATGAAAGCGGGCGAAAAAAACCTGTTCCTGTTGCAGGATCCGAACACATTATTAACCTCGATACTCTAATTGTTGCAATCAGCGAAGATTCAGGGAAAGATTGTATGAGTGCCGCTCAATCAGCGAACGTACTTACAACGGATTATAATACAATAAGGGCTGATAAATTAACTTTGGCTACCAACAGGCCGGGAGTGTTCGCCGCAGGTGATGTAGTAACGGGACCAAATACAGTTATAGAAGCTATTGCCGCTGGTAAAAAAGCGGCCATTATGATCGATCGCTATATAAGAGGCGAAGATATGTTAAAGGAGACACTACCATATAAACCAACAATATATATTGAACCTGTTGAAATGGATCACGAAGAAGTCCAGGAAGCCAGACGGATTGAAACTCCCAGAGCACCTTCAGAATGGCGCTGCCGAAACTTTGCTGAAGTGGAAGTCTCCTTATCTTTGGAAGAAGCACGCAAAGAAGCTCAGCGCTGCCTGCGTTGTGATCTGGAATTCACAAAACCGGCAGTTCAAGAAATAGAAGTAAAAGACGTAGAAAAAGTAGAAGTAGCGGAGGAAAGTACTCATGGTTAACATCATCCTAAACGGATTACCCGTGAAAGTAGAAGAAGGGACAACCATTCTGGAAGCGGCACGGTTTTATGGATCCCCTATTCCAACCTTATGTCACATGGAGGGCCTGTCTCCCTATGGCGCCTGTCGCCTATGTGTGGTTGAAATCGGAGAGGGTGAAAACACCAGGTTAGTTACCTCCTGCACACACCCGGTTGAAGAGAACCTTAAAGTAAGAACAGCTTCTCAAAAAGTATTAAAAGCACGCAAAATGATTATAGAACTGCTTCTCGCCTCCTGCCCACAATCAAAGACCATCCAGGATATTGCTTCCGCACATAACGTGCGACAACAGAGATTCCGACAAGAATACGAGGATTGTATTCTCTGTGGTTTATGTGTACGCATGTGTGAAGAACAGATGATGGCAAAAGCGATCGGTTTTCAGGGGCGGGGCGAGCACAGACGGATTGGAACACCTTTTAATGTTAAATCAGAAGAGTGCAGGTTGTGTGGCGCGTGTATGTATATTTGTCCGGCTTGTCAGTTAAGATGCACATATACGGAACCGGAAAAGGCAATCTGCGGAGGCTGTGCAAACCTGAGCCCACCCTGTATTGAAAAAGAAGAATTTCATGACATGATGTGCTACATGGATCCATGCGTAGCATGCGAAATACAAAAAAAGTAATAGCTAACAGCGGAGGAATATTAAATGTCATCAACATTATCAAGAGTAAACTCGTCAGCAGCAACACTTACTAAAAATAGAACGGAAGATTCGATTACGCCTGCATCCGGAATGTGTGTTACCTGTGTTGACGGCTGCATCGGCATGTGTGAAATTGGAAAATCTGCCTATCGTGGCCATGAAGTGATTTATCCCCAACCATTCGGTGTGATAACAACAGCGTCAGAAAAAACATATCCTGTTGACTATTCCCATTTTAGTATAATGGGAACAGCTGTAGGTGCTGAAGGTATTGAAGCCGACAGTGATAAGGCCATTTTCCCTGCTGTGGATCTTGAAGTACGATTTGGTCATGATAATGAAATAAAATTCCGTCTTCCCTGGATTATCCCGGGTATCGGCTCCACAGATATCGCAAAAAATAACTGGGAAGGTCTTGCTATAGGTTCCGCACTGGCAGGAACAGGACTTACAATCGGAGAGAATGTAGTCGGTATGGATATGGAATCCATTATTAAAAACGGTAAAGTTGTGGATACGGTAGATTTGAAAAGACGTGTTAAATTATTTCAAGATCACCAGATTGACGGATATGGCGCAATTATCGTTCAAGCCAACGTTGAAGATACCCGATTGGGTGTGCAAGAATATGCCATAAACGAATTGGGTGTGGAAATTGTTGAATTGAAATGGGGTCAGGGTGCCAAGAATATTGGAGGTGAAGTAAAAATCAGAGATCTAAAAAAAGCCCAAATGTTATACGAAAGGGGATATGTTGTTTTACCAAATCCAACTGATCCCAATGTGATAAAATCTTTCGAAAAAGGCGGTTTTAAGGAATTTGAAAGACATTCACGGATAGGCATGGTAACGGAAGAATCTTTTGCTGAGAGAGTGGAAGAACTTCGGAAAGCAGGAGCTAAATATATAACTCTCAAGACAGGCGCTTATCGTCCGGTGGATCTGGCCCGTGCCATTAAGTTTTCCTCAAAATACAAAATCGATCTTCTAACAGTTGATGGTGCTGGTGGTGGGACAGGAATGAGTCCCTGGAGAATGATGAATGAATGGGGAATACCTCCCGTCGAACTTCACTCATTGTTATATCAATATGCCAAAATATTAGATGACCGTAAGGAATATGTTCCGGCGTTGGCCTTAGCCGGAGGTTTTACTTTTGAAGATCAGATATTTAAGGGACTGGCCTTAGGTGCACCCTATGTCAAACTGATTGGTATGGCACGAAGTCCAATTGCCGCTGCGATGGTTGGGAAAACAATCGGAACAGCAATTGAAAGTAATATGCTGCCCGTATATGTCGAGCGGTTTGGTAATTCAATTGATGAAATCTTTGTAACCGCCCAAGAACTGCGACAAAAACTGGGAAATGATGAATTTAAAAAGTTACCGACAGGTGCTATCGGTCTCTATACTTACTATGAACGATTAGCCCAGGGTCTCCGGCAGTTAATGTGTGGCAGCAGAAAATTTACTCTTGACTATATTTCACGCAATGATATCGTCAGCCTGACGAAGGAGGCTTCTGAAATTAGCGATATATCCTATGTAATGGATGTGGATAAAGACCAGGTTGATCAAATACTCAATGGTAATGGGAAACAGAAAACCTCTTGAATATTTTCCTCATTGTGATGGTAGTTGGCGTCGCCCGGGTTGCCGAGGCGTGTAAATTACGTGGTTGGGTATGACTCGCTTCTCGTTACTCGTTTCTCGTTTCTCGTCTCTCGCATCTGTTATCCAATATCAAATTACGAGCAGCGAGTGACGAGTATCTCTATTTCTCACCATTTATCTGCACATGAAGTTGGCGTTGGCGGGGCCGGTTATCGAAATCAAGAAAGATTACCTGCTGCCAGGTACCTAATACCAACCTGCCTGCTTCAAATGGCACAGTGATCGACGGACCGATAAGCGAAGATCGTAAATGCGCATAACCATTGCCATCATGCCAGGTACGATCATGATGATAGGTTGTATTCATCGGGGCAATCTTTTCGAGCATATCCGGAAAATCCTGTAAGAGACCTGGCTCATATTCAATGGTGGTCAATCCTCCTGTGGATCCCGGGACGAATATGATCATATGACCTTCTTTTAATCCTGAATCATCGAGAAGATCGCTCATAGCGGGGGTAATATCCTTAATATCATTAAAACCTTTTGTCGACATCGAAATTTTCTTCTGCACAATCAATATATTTCTCCTTGAATATTTTGTAACTAACCGCAAAGATCACGCCAGTGGGCGGATTCGCCTATCGGCGAACGCAAAGGAAAATTATCATTTGAAATTTATTGATGATTACGGTCTTCTGGCAGCTGAAACAATAGATGCGATTGAGAAACTGAATATAATTCCTGTAGATCTAGATCTTTCTTTCTATCTTGATCTATGATTCTTTCAATCTTTAACCCTCAATTTTCAATTCATTTTAATTACTTAAAATTGAGGCAAAAATAATTCCAAGGACCAGCCAGATAGGAATGGAAATGATCAATGCCCAAATCACCCCTCTGGACCATTTCAGATTATGACTTAATCTTTTCTTCTCAATACACCGGTTAATTTTTATCCGCAGATCTTCCATATCAAATGGCTTGGTGATATAGTCGTAAGCACCCTCCCGGATAGACTGAACAGCCGTTTCAATAGTTGGTTTTCCGGTGATCATCAAGAATACAATTTCTTTATCAAATGCTCTGACATTTTTTAGTAATTCAAATCCATCGGTTTCAGGCATATAGATATCGGATAAAACGACATCTATCCTATTGTTCTCAATTATTTCCATCGCTTTATCGCCACTTTGAGCGATCAGGGGATTGAAATTTAATTCATCTAACATTGACTTCAGTGTTTGCAAGACATCTTGTTCATCATCGACAACCAGAACGTTAATTTGTTCCATGATAATTCTCCATGTATCAAGCTGACATTTAATTTTTAATAATTCTTGATTATAATAATGTTAATCTAACTTCAAAGCAACTCCAATTTACATCTTTTACAAATTCAACCTAATTTATATTATGACCGGAAAGAAAAATCCACCAGTTATATCAATCGTCCTGCCAAATCTTTACATTATGATTTTTCACTCTTATATTCCAATATTAATTC
>JAGLYF010000301.1 GCA_023132435.1 Calditrichia bacterium
TGATTGATAGTGCTGATCTCAACACACCAATTTCCGCACCTTTTTATCGCAGGGATTTTCTTAAACTATCTTCATTAGCCTGTGGTGCCTTATATACCCCCTCCGCAATAGCAGCCCTGGCGAAGGAATCAGCAGATTTTCCACCTGAAATTCAGAAATATGTCATCGAAGCCCAATATTATGAAAAATTACCACATAAGAAAATCCGCTGTACATTATGCCCGCGTGAATGTGTTATAGACGATCGGGAACGCGGATATTGTGGTGTCAGGGAAAATAGAGAAGGAACATATTATTCTCTGGTTTATTCACGTCCCTGCACCTATCATGTCGATCCTATTGAAAAAAAACCGCTTTTTCATTTTCATCCCGGTAGCCAGGCATTTTCTATCGCCACAGCCGGTTGTAATTTGAATTGTAAATTCTGTCAAAACTGGGAAATCTCCCAGGTACGCCCTGAACAGATACGCAGCATATATCTGCCACCGGACAAGACAGCGCGAATGGCGAAAGAATCCCGCTGCGTTTCCATTGCATATACCTATAGCGAGCCTACGATATTTTTTGAATACATGGAAGATACCGCTATTGCCGGAAAAGAGATCGGTGTTAAAAGCGTAGTCATCACGGCCGCGTATATTTCTGAAAAACCACTTATCCAACTTTGCCAAAACGTCGATGCTATAAAAGTCGATTTAAAAGCCTTTACTGAAAGTTTTTACAAGGATGTTGTTAATGGTGAACTCAAACCGGTTTTAAAAAGCCTGGAGACGATACGAAAACATGATATATGGACAGAAATTGTCTATCTCGTGGTGCCTACCCTCAATGACGGTGATAAAGAACTAACTGATTTATGTAAATGGGTAAAAACAAATCTGGGGCCGGATGTGCCCATCCATTTTACACGTTTTCACCCATATTATCTGATAAAATATTTACCACCGACCCCGGTCAAAACCCTGAATCGCGCCTGGGAAATAGCCCGTTCGGAGGGTTTAAATTATGTTTATATCGGTAATGTACCCGGTCATCCTGCAGAAAACACAATCTGTCCCAATTGTGATGAGAAGGTGGTTAACAGAAACGGTTTTTTTGTCCGGGATATAAAAATACATAATGGTCTTTGTACTAACTGTTCACATGAAATCGCCGGTATATGGGGCCAATAACTAAAAGCAAAGGAGTTAAAATAATGGTAAGAGGAAGTATTTTTCTCACCATCATTATTATTGGGGGTATCATTATGACTTTTCTGGAAAATGATTCGACCGCTCAGAATGAAAAGGTGCGTAATCCGTGTGTTGCCGGATCTTTTTATCCGGGAGATTCCACAACATTATCACAAACCGTAATCAAGTTGCTTGATCAAGCCGAACCACCAAAGATAGAAGGGACTATTATCGGAATGGTTGCACCTCATGCCGGATATGTTTACTCAGGCCATGTTGCAGCTTCCGGATACGATCTTTTAAAGAACAAATCAATAAACCGTGTTGTGGTTATATCCCCCTCGCATATCGCTGCCTTTGATGGATCAGCGGTATATCCAGGCACTGGATACCGTACGCCACTAGGTACAATACCCGTCGATCAGGAATTTTGTAAAAAACTTGCTGATCAGCATTCCTCGATTACCCTGTCTGATGATGGCCATGAGACACGCCGGCAGGGTAGAATGGAACATGCCCTTGAGGTGCAACTACCCTTTTTACAGAGTGTCCTGAAGGATTTTAATCTGGTCCCGATCATCATGGGCGATCAACAATACGAGATATGTCGTGCATTGGGGATTGCTTTGGCCGATTTAATTAAGGATGATAAAACAGTTATTATCGCCAGTTCTGATCTTTCTCATTTCCATCCATATGATGAAGCCGTAAAATTGGACGAAAAGGTATTGACAGCTGTCCGCGAATGGGATTATATAAACCTGTCCCGCAATTTGAGTAGCAGAGTATGGGAGGCATGTGGTGGTGGTCCGATCGTTGCCACGATGATTGCCTCTGAAAGGCTAGGGGCAAATCAGTCACAGATTATAAAATATGCTAATTCCGGGGATGTACCGATCGGCGAAAAAAACAGTGTCGTCGGCTATATGTCTGCCATTTTTTATCGTACAAAATCATCATCTCAAAAAGGCGATTTCGACTTTAAACTGACTGAAAATGAGCAAAAACATCTGATGGATATCGCCAAAAAATCTGTTAGATCTGCCGTTGAGGCCGGACAAATCCACGAGTGTTCCTCAGGCGGTTACGCATCACTTGAAAAAGACCGGGGAGCATTTGTCACCTTAAATGAAAGAGGTCGGCTCAGAGGATGTATCGGATATGTTTCTGCGGTTCAACCTCTCTACGAAACCATCAGAGGAGCTGCAATTAGTGCCGCCTTAAAGGATTCTCGTTTTCCTCCTGTTAAAAAGGAAGAATTGGATCAAATAACATATGAGATATCCGTTCTATCCCCTTTTCACCGCATCTATGATACGGACCGGATTGAAGTTGGAAAACATGGTTTAATGATCCGTAAAGGAAAGAATGAAGGTCTGTTGCTTCCCCAGGTAGCAACGGATAATGACTGGAATCGTCTGACCTTTCTCCAGCAGACCTGTCGAAAAGCCGGATTATCACCGGATGCCTGGAAAGATGCCGAGACGGATATATTTGTCTTTTCCGCTTTTGTATTTGGAGAAGAACACTGATTTTCCTTTTTACTTTTTACTTTTTACTTTTTACTTTATATTTTATCTCTCTATCAAAAAACCTAACCTTTACACAGTGAGGAGTCACCATGATATTTGATTTTGATATGATTAAACAAATCTATGCAAACTTAAAAGACAAACAAGAGACAGCACGCCAGTTGGTTGGGCGTCCTCTTACTTTAACAGAAAAAATCCTATTTAGTCATCTTGATAATAATCTTGATTCAAGTCCTGAACGACAGGGAACCTATGTATATCTTAATCCTGACCGGGTAGCCATGCAGGATGCCACGGCACAGATGGCCTTGCTCCAGTTTATGTCATCCGGAAGAGTAAAAGTTGCGGTACCTTCAACCGTTCATTGTGATCATCTGATTCAGGCAGAGGTTGGTGCAAAAGATGATCTCTTACGTGCTTTTGATGAAAATAAAGAGGTATACGATTTTCTTGCCGGCGTATCACAAAAGTATGGTATTGGCTTCTGGAAACCCGGTGCCGGGATTATCCACCAAGTTGTCCTTGAAAATTATGCTTTCCCCGGCGGATTAATGATCGGTACGGATTCACATACACCAAACGCCGGTGGATTAGGCATGCTTGCCGTAGGGGTTGGCGGCGCTGATGCTGTGGATGTAATGGCCGAGCTTCCCTGGGAACT
>JAGLYF010000302.1 GCA_023132435.1 Calditrichia bacterium
AAATGGCCGGGAATTATTGGTGTTAAACTGACCGGTGAAATGTCAGGCTGGACTTCGTCAAAAGATGTGATTCTTAAGCTTGCTGGTATCTTATCTGTTAAGGGCGGTACCGGTAAGATCGTTGAATATTTTGGACCCGGTACAAATTCAATAAGCTGTACCGGTAAAGGAACCATTTGTAATATGGGTGCGGAAATCGGAGCAACAACTTCCGTATTCCCTTTTGACGATCGTATGGTGACTTACCTTGAGGCAACCGGCCGTAGCGATCTTGCTGCCCTGTGTTCCCAACACGAAAGTGAATTAACATCAGATCCGGAAGTTTTCGATAACCCGGAAAAATATTATGATGATGTAATTGAAATTGATTTAAGCACACTTGAACCTCATGTGAATGGTCCCTTCAGTCCCGATAAGGCCTGGCCAATCTCTCAATTAGCCGCTGCTGCCAAAGAAAACGGATATCCGGATGAAGTAAAAGTGGGTCTTATTGGTAGTTGTACCAATTCATCCTATGAAGACATTGAACGTTCGGCCAGCATTGCCAGGTTTGCTGTAGAAAATGGAATCAAGGCAAAATCGGAATTTGTTGTCACCCCCGGATCAGAACAAATTCGGGCCACAATCGAGCGCGACGGACAATTAGAGGCTTTTAAAAAGATTGGTGGGATGGTACTGGCCAATGCCTGTGGTCCCTGTATTGGTCAATGGAAACGGCATGGGGTTGAACAAGGCGAAAAAAACACGATTGTAACATCATACAACAGAAATTTTGCCAAACGTAATGATGGAAACACCGGTACACACTCTTTTGTAGCCGGTCCGGAAATTGTAACCGCTCTGGCCATCGCCGGCAGGTTATCATTTAATCCTTTAACAGATACCATTGAAAATGAAAATGGTGATCAGATAAAACTCGAAGTGCCCAAAGGAGATGAGTTACCAAAAAATGGATTTGATCCCGGAGAGAGTGGATATGTCGCTCCGGCTGAAGATGGATCATCTATCGACGTTAAAGTAGATCCGGAAAGTACCAGACTCCAATTACTTGATCCATTTGATCCCTGGGAAGGAGAAGATTTCGCAGATCTGATTATTTTAACAAAAGCCCAGGGAAAATGCACAACTGATCATATTTCACCGGCCGGTCCCTGGCTCCGATTCCGTGGTCACCTGGACAACATATCGGACAATCTTTTTATTGGTGCGGTTAGTGCCTTCGGTCATGAGCCGGGAAGAGGTAAAAATGTACTCACTAGAGAAGTAAAAAAGCTATCTGAGAATGCCCGGGATTATAAAAAAGCCGGTATCGGCTGGGTGGTTATTGGAGACGAAAATTATGGTGAAGGCTCCAGCCGGGAGCATGCCGCTATGGAACCACGTCATCTTGGCGGGAAGGCGATCATTGTTAAGAGCTTTGCCCGCATCCATGAAACAAATCTGAAAAAGCAGGGCATGTTGGCGCTTACTTTTAAGAATCCGGACGATTATGATCTGATTCAGGAAGCTGACCGTTTATATATTCAAGGTCTAAAAGATTTTGCCCCGGGAGTACCGCTCAAACTGATTATCAGACATGAGGATGGCTCGGAAGATAATTGTGAATTAAATCATTCCTTTAATAAAGCGCAGACAGAGTGGTTTAAGGCAGGCTCGGCGTTAAATCTGATCGCAAAACAACAGGGATGATTTCTGGTTCCGACGCTCCGCGTCGGAACCAGAAATCACTATTTAATTAAAACCATTTTACCGGTAAACCGGAAGCCGGTGTTGGTTGTCATCTGATAAATATAAATACCGGACGGCATCAGGATTTTGGCCCGGTTTGTCCCTTCCCATAGAAAATAATGTCTACCGGCATTTAACGTACCCTTAAAAAGAGTGATCACCTCCTGCCCAAGTACATTGAAAACCTTTAAACTCACCTCACTCTGCTCGGGTAGGGTCAGAGGTATCGTAGTTGTTGGATTAAACGGATTGGGGTAGTTCTGACCAAGGGTGTAGGCCATTGGTATCACTGCATCTAATTTTTCTTCAACTGCTTCAGCATCGCCGATAATTATTTCGAATTCTGAAATTTCCGGCGTGGAAACGAATTCATATCTGTCATTGTCTCGAAGATCCTGATATATCAGACGGGTTTTGTCAATCAGATAAACTTCATATTCTTCCGGAATATTTGTAATCCCCGAAAATGTTAATTCCGATTCGCTTTTTTGTGGGGCATAGACCTGAAAATCCCAAACTTCGACTTCATTAATCCTGGGACGAATATCACTGCCAAACCGGCTGTAATCACTATCCCATTCCGGTCGCTCAAAATATATATCAGCAAGATCAGCCAGGGCACGTGGTTTTCTGTAGTCAAAATTATCTAACCCGATCTCAGCATTTATACCAACACCTATTCTGGTAGAAGCAGCCTTAGTTTCTCCTGATGATAATTCTATTTTCAAATCCCAGATCACGTCCCGATTGACTAAAGGTTTATTAAATGAATCGATATAGGGGACCAATAATGTAGTCCGCGCACCTTGATTATCGAAATAAAAGCCTTCCATTGGCTCTAAAATAGTATGTACTGTGAATCTTCGGTTTGGTCTGTCATAACGATACAAAGGGATATCGGCTGTGATACCGTTGGCCTGTTTTACCGCATCCCAGGTTACAGAGTGCCCGAAAGGACAGGTAATCATATTCCATCCTGAATGAACAACGACCTCTGCCTGTGCAAATTCATTTAGCGGGGCAATAGGTATATCCTTGTCCTCGTTAAGAAGGATGGTTCCGTTATGGATTATCCAAAAAGCCCGGCCGGTCCTGAACTTAAAAATATCAGAGCTATTATAGCGTACAAAATAATCCTGCGGAGTTCCGGTTTTACCATTATCCCAATAGGCCATCCACTTTTCTCCAGCCCCATCACCCAACACCTCTCTGAAAAACACATCGGCATTACCCGGCAAGCCAACCATCAGATAATCCGAGGATGAAAACTCGTCACGTCGATCATGTTGAGGGAAAGTTATTGTTTTCGTAGTCTGAATCTTATCTGAGCAGGTTGTAAAGGAGCGGGATTGAGACCAGTCACTGGTAGAATCTGCTACGGTTACATTCACCCGCCAATAATACGTAGTGCTATAATCAAGAAAAGTCCCGTCTACAAATATCCGTGTATTGTTTACGTTGACATTTTCATAAACTAAATTAGTAAAAGTATCATCTTTAGCGAGTTGTACCGTGTAGGTTCCTGATATTTCTGAGGTCCAGGTTAGTTGGGCAGGGATTGGTACATTTGTTGCTCCATCTTGTGGATTATTTAATATCGGCGTTGGGGGCGGAACCATTGGATTGGGCTCTTTTATCGTAATCAATTGATCAACACCGGAGATATCTGAAACGGGTTGCTTCATCCCACCCGGCCAATAAACAATAAGAGAGTCAATTTTTGTTTCCTGCCCTATTCCGAAAGTTACAGTTGTACTATTTTGACTGAGAAAGCCTGTTTGACCCAGAATATCACGTCTTTGTACCATAGGATTACCATCCGTATCAGCATGATATGCAAGGACTATCGCTCCCAGAGCTGAGCTATTTGACCGGGTACCGATAAGTTTTACTTTAAGATAGTGATTTCCAAAAATATTATTTCTATATAAAGGATTAGAACCACCATTATTTCCTAGAATTAAATCAGGGGAACCGTCATTATTGAAATCAGCCCAGGCCGCACCACGTGAATCAGTATTTGGATCTTCCACGATAGATCCTAATAAAACTCTTAAGAAGTTACCCCCTGCCCGCTGTTTATATAGAATATTTTTCTGATTATTGGCATTAGCAACATATAAATCCAGCAATCCGTCATTATCAAAATCCACCCAGGCGCTGCCCCTTGAATCAGTACTATCTTCGGGTATTTCCGCAGTGCCGACCAGGGAGAAACCTCCGGCCTGATCATTTTTATATAGCATGTTTGGTGTGCCATAACGATTAGTTACATAAAGATCCAGCCAGCCGTCATTGTTATAGTCCCCCCAGCTACCACCCGAAGATACGGCATGATCGTTTACTACCGGGCCGTCTGAAACTTTTGTAAATACTCCAAACTTATCATTGTTGTATAGAAAATTATTCTCTCCATCGCCCGCATTGGCAACAAAAATATCAACATTACCATCATCATCATAATCCGCTGCTGCACAACCACGGGAATCACTTATATCCGTAACGAGACTCTGCCCCGCTACCGTCATAAATGTTCCATCCTTATTATTCATAAATAAAAAGTTTGATTCTCCGGCTGTATTGGCCACAAACAGATCAAGAAATCCATCATTATCAAAATCCGCCCAAACTGCACTTACAGAACTTCCTCCATGGATGACCGTTTCACTGTTGGTAATACTGGTAAAACTTCCATCGCCGTTATTTTTATATAGAAAATTATTCTGGCCACCCAAATTTGTGATGTAAAGATCTATATAACCATCGTTGTTATAATCACCCCAACAGGCAGTCCGTGAATCACCTGTGTCTGTACCAATAGGACCAGTGGTGATCTTTGTGAAGGTACCATCACCGTTATTGCGAAATAAATCATTCCTTGAAGTATTCCCTTCCTCAATAATGATTAGATCTTCATTACCATCATTATCATAATCTGCCCAGGAAACACCTCTGGAATTAGTACCATCCTCTGAAATCGCACTGGTACTCATCCGGGTAAAATCTTTTTGGTTACTGAACCAGACCGTATCGAGGACAAGATCATCCTTGCCATCCCACTCAGCTGTTCGATTGTAATCAAATAATTCCCGGTTATCCGGAGGAACAAAATATTTATATTCAAACAGACCGGGTACAATTACATTAGTTGTATCAGTTACAGTCAGACTTCCGACATAAGTTAACTCTTTATCTGCCGATGTTGTCAAAACAAAATCATCATCACCACTCCAATTGTTAAAATTGCCCCGAACGACTACACTCTGTGTTGATGGATCGAATCCATCTTCGTTTTTCATTTTTACAGCAAAATGTACCAATCGTTCGGTGGTGGGCCTGATCGATTTAAAAACTCCCGCTGATTTCCCTACACCTGTTCCGATATATAAATACCCGTTTGAATCAAAGGTCAAAGCTTGTAAAGATTTATACCGTGGTTCTTCCGTGACTAATATGAAATTTTCAGCACCATCTCTTGAGCGAAACAGACCACTGCCATTGGACCCGACAAAAACTTCTCCTAATGAATTTACGGCAATACTCGGATTATAGACCGGTACGATGGTTGGTACTGGTTTATACCAGTTATCTCCATTATTTATTGTTTTATATATGCCGTCATCGGTACTGGCATAGATTGTCTGATCCGTTGGTGAAGCCGCAAGTGCCCAAACAGTCAAACTGCCAAGATTGTTATTAACCGGTGTCCAATTATTCCCCCCATCATCAGAACGGAGAATTCCACCATTATTTATCATACCGGCAAAAAGAATATTTGAATTTTTATTTAGTACAATATCACTGATGCGGACGCCAGAATCATATACCTCACCCCAATCTGTTCCGTTGTTCGTCGATTTGAATATTTTCCCCTGACTATTACCGGCAAATACTTCCTCCCCTGAACCAATTGCCAGGGCATCAATTATCCTATCGCTCAAACCAACGGACGTCCAATCGTTTCCTTTAGTTGTTGAAACAAACACACCCTTGGACAGAGTGCCTGCAAATAAATAACCTGGTTTATGTGTCATCGATAATACCGTTGCATCCCCCATACCGGCAGCAACACGTTCCCACGATTGGCCCTTATCATAAGAACGGAAAACACCTACTCCATACACACCGGCAAACAGTGTATTATCTTCATTAACCAGTAATGATCTTATATCTGTATGTACCAGACCCTCATTCTTATCACTCCAGGTAAGTCCCACTTCATCAGAGCGGAATATCCCCGCATTGGCCATTGATATGTATGATCGGTTGCTCGGCACATCAAATATAATATCCCAAACCTGAGCACCGTAAATTCCATCGGTAATCCGCATCCAGGTCACTCCGAAATCAGCACTTCTGTAAAGCCCTCCATAGGTCGTGCCGAGCAATATGACATCAGCCGGTAGTAACGTAATGCATTTTATGCAGATACCATTTATTTCACTGTTAAAATTGCTCCAAGAAATACCACCATCATCTGAGCGATACACACCACCATTACAGGTGGTTACAAATATTCTGTCATCTTCGGTTACGGTCACGTCGGTAAAGGATTTATCTGTAAAGGGATCACTTAAAACAGTCCATGTCTCACCATTATCGAGTGATCTGTAAATAAAACCATTAGCTCCATAGTCAGTTGCAACAGCATAGATATCACCGTTGGTATGTCTGCACATGCTTAAAACTCTTACACTTGTGAAATTAGTTAATCCGGAATTTTTTGCGGTCCAGGAAGCCCCTTTATCAGTCGATTTATAAATTCCTTCCTCATAAGTTCCCGCATATAAATCGCCGTTATCAGAATCATAGAGCAAAGATAAAATGGTGACTGAGGGTAAACCGGTGTTTGCATCTGACCAGGTCTTGGCAAGATCGGTCGATTTAAATACACTAGTCTCACAAATAAAAATCTCGCCCTCACCTGTTATTACCATATCTTCGCAGGCATAATTTCGTTGTGACTTTTTCTCCCATGTCTCACCAAGGTTAGTCGATTGGTAGTAACTACCATCTTCTGAGGTGATAAAAATACTTCCATCCGGGTGCACTGCTATTGCCCTGCTCGTATTGCCAGGGGGGCCTGCAGTTTGTTCAAGATACTCCTGTGCATATAAAGAGAGATTAGCAATAGAAATTATGCTGCTTATCATCAAGTATTTTTTAAATATGTTATATATTTCTGACCGAACCTTTTTATGCATTGGATTACCCTTTATAAATAATTCTTTATACCATTTATCTTTAAATATTATTATTAAGGTCTATCTGGCGGACTCGGAAAACCCGCATCCTGAGTGGTGGTTTCATCACTACCAGACATCAATAAAACAGCAGCACCGCCGACTACCAGCGCACCACCGCCAATCCACCACCAGAGGCTACTACCACCTTCTTTTGCGTCGGCTGCGGCCATTGCTCTCTTGTATACTTCCGTATATTCCAATTCTGCTTCAATCTCCCGGTCTTCTGTGATTGTTATCATTTTCTCCCATGAATTATAATTTTCCAACTCCAGACGTATCGTAACTGCTAATCCTTCCTTTGCATCACTGCTAAAGGGTGTTTGGCCAACCTGTCTTTCATTGATGAAAATAATTGCTCCCTCAGGATCAGAATTAATCTCAAGGTTAACAATTTTTACTTCATCCTTGACTTCCGGCTGTCCCGCACCACCGACGATTGCCGTAATCTGGTTAGCAATAACCTGCATCAGATTGAGTAATCCGTCGATCTCACCCTTAAAGTCACGGAAAAAAGATTTTTCTATTTGAGCGGTCTGAACATCGATTAAGGAAAGATCTATGGTATAGGTTTTTCCCAACTTACCGATTGAACCACTGATCATTTTTTGCATGTTCAATAATCTACCCATTTCAACCGCACATTCGGTTGTTGTACAGCCGGTTTGCTGAAATCCCTGTTCATCGAGAATATCATCCATCTGTCCTCTTTCCAGAACGATAAAAACGTCTGTCTTGACCAGCATGGAACGCAAACGATTACCAAGTGTGATGGTTTCCTGTTTTGATAAACCACCGGTATTGGTAAAATCAAGGATAGCAATCCGCAGTTTTTCCGGCTGTTGTCCCCAGGCACTGTAAATCAAAGCCATTGAAAAAAAGATCACCGCCAGATACTTAATACAGATTTTCATAAATTCCCCACCCTTTATAGATTTTTATTATGAATTAAAATTTTTATACCCTTCAATCGGGTGACATATTAACTAATCTTTATTAAATTATCGTCTCATATTAAGGATTCTTAAATATAAATTCATGAAGTACTTAACCTGGATAATTCATTTCTCAGCAATGACACAATGTTCCAAATAACAAATCACATCCCGCAGATACGGGACCAAATGACAAATAAATTCC
>JAGLYF010000303.1 GCA_023132435.1 Calditrichia bacterium
GATTATATGTTACTTATATTCTTAAGCTTATTCATTTTTTAAATTATCCAGGCTAAGAAATTGAAATCAAAAATTTTGATCAAAATCATCTCACCTGAAATTGCTCTAATGTAAATAATATTACATATGTATGGAATCTTTTGGGCTAAATAATTGTTACATTTTGTATAATTATTACAGTTTATATAAATGTGAAATAAGCCTTAAATGGGAACTGGACATGAAAATAATCGTATCAGGGAATAACATCCAATGAACACACTCAAAATTATATATTCTCAAGAACAGGTACAATCCGATTTCGGGAAGGGAATTTTATTGAAAAATATGACTCCCTATTTAATTAAAGGGCTAATATTTCTATTTATTATTCAATTGTTTTATTCACACAATGTGTTTTCACAGGAGATCGAGCCAAACAGCAATAGCGATGGTTGGGCAGGTTATCCGGTTCTTTTTTATACTAATCGTACAAATTTGGCATTCGGTGCCTATGGTATTCGTCATTTCAAGTATGAGGGCACTCCCCACAATTCAACAATTAGTGCGGCGCTTATCTATACCTTGCGAGGACAAATCATGACCCAGCTGGCCAGTCAATTTTACTGGTCGGAATACCGATTAAAATCGGATGTAGATTACTTAAAGTTTCCCGATACTTTTTATGGAATTGGAAATAATACACATGCTGTCAATGCTGAGGAATTCTCTACGGAAAGGATTGGTCTCGATCTGACTTTTCAAAAACAATTTTTTCAGGATTTTTATATCGGTTTTTTATATGATTTTGAAAAGCATGATCTGATAGAAACGGAACCAGGAGGCGTTCTCGCCCAGGGAACTTTACCCGGCACCCAGGATGCTTTTAATTTATCCGGTGTGGGTTTTTCAGTCAACTATGATACACGTGATCATGTTGTTTATTGTTGCCATGGCAGTTATTTTGAATTTAACTTATCTTTTTATGACGACATCATTGGTAGTGATTACCGCTTTATGGAATATTACCTGGATCTGAGACATTATTTACAGGTTAATAAAAATGGTATCTTGGCTTTTCAGGGAACATACACCAGGGTTGCCGGCACAGCTCCAATCCAAGCCTATCCGGTTTTGGGGGATGAACGCTTACGCGGATTCTCCGCGCGCTATAAGGACAAAAATCTATTGACCCTACAGGCGGAATACCGTATGAGCATATGGGATAATTTTGGGCTGGCTTTCTTCGCCGGAATGGGAGATGTGGCCAAACACTTCAGTAATTTCAATCCTTCCGAATTTAAGTTCGGGGCCGGTTTTGGTTTCCGCTATACGATTTTAAAGGCAAATAAGCTGAATCTGAGATTTGATATCGGATTTGGTACACATTCTAATTCTTCTATGACATTTCTGCCGGGTGAGGCTTTTTAGTGCAGGATTCATAAAAATCACCTTGAATCCTAAGTATGTAAACAATAAATTTTTTATTACCAGACATCATTATTTTAGCAAAATATCTAACCTGAATTATTCTCGCGCAAAGGGGCTAAGACGCAAAGAAAATGGGTCCACGAATTTCACGAATTTTCACGAATATTTATTAAAAATTAATGGATCAATTCGTGCAATTCGCGCTAATTAGTGTAATTCGTGGATAATCGCTGCGTCGTTGCTGAGAAATGAATTATCCAGGTTAGTGATGGATGATCGATTAATATCAATTTAATCAGAGGAGGGTTAATAATGGCTGATACAGAACAAAAAAGTGGTTTTAAAGAATTATTTGCTACCATCTGGTGGCTTGTTTTATTGCGCGGTATTGTAATATTATTGTTGGGTATTTTATTGGTTAGCAGACCACTACCGACACTTATTGTGCTGGTTTACCTGTTGGGTTTTTATTGGTTTTTTGATGGGATTTTTACGCTTATAGCATCAATCCGTGGGCGGAAAAGCCACAAAGACTGGGGCTGGGGTATATTTGTTGGCATTATCAGCGCGCTGGCAGGTGTCGTCGTATTTACACAACCCTATATCAGCGCGGTGATTGGCGCTACTTTTGTAATATATGTCGTTGCCGTTATGGTGCTGATTTCCGGAATCTGGAGTATCATTACCGGTATCCGCCTACGCAAAGAAATATCTAATGAATGGTCAATGATTCTGGGAGGATTGCTTTCAGCTATATTTGGTATTCTGCTGATGATAAATCCCCTGGTTTCTGCGATGACGCTTGTCTGGTTGATAGGTGTGTTTGCACTGGCTGGTGGTATCATTTTGATTGTCATCTCATTTCGGATTCGCAAATTGGCAAAATAATGATTTTTATGCCCAGGCATTAATGCCTGGGCAAGCTGGTTGGCATATAATTTGCGATATTTTTAATATGCCGCATTCAATATCTAATGTCTGGATTCATCTAACCTGGGCGACCAAATATCGCACACCTGTTCTAATAAAGGAAAAAAGAGGGATAATATTTAAAAATATATCTACTATAGCTCAGGAAAAGGGATACAATTTAAAAATTATAAATGGTACCGAAGATCACGTGCATTGTCTGGTCCGAATGAAAAGCTCACAATGTATCAGTCGGTTAACAAATGATTTAAAAGGAATATCATCACGCTGGATAAATGATAATAATATTCTGTCTGATCATTTTGACTGGCAGAATGGCTATGCCGCATTTTCGGTATGCCCACGAAACGTAAAAAGAATTTTAAAATATATCAAAAATCAATAAGCCCAGGCGTTATCGCTAGCCCAGGCGTTAACGCCTGGGCTGGCGTTAATATAAATTATTATTATCCTAATGAAGAGAAAATATTTCTATATATCTACGCTGATACTAACCTTTTTATTAAATTTAACTGCAGAAACCGGTACAAATCCCAAAAGAGAATTCCGCGCTGTTTGGGTAGCTACAGTCGTTAATATCGACTGGCCTGTCTATTCTGATCCACCCGCTACGCAAAAACAGAAATTGATTGATTTACTTGACAACATGAAAGCCTGCGGGATGAACGCGATTATTTTTCAAGTACGTCCGGAATGTGATGCCTTTTATGAATCTTCTTACGAACCCTGGTCCTATTGGCTCACGGGCGAACAGGGAAGTGCGCCTAATCCCTATTACGATCCCCTTGAATTTGCTATTAAGGAAGCTCATAAACGTTCTATGGAGCTGCATGCATGGTTCAATCCATACCGGGCAGAAAGAAAGGCGGGGACTTTCGCCTTGGACGATAACCATGTGGTAAATCAGCACCCGGATTGGATCCTCACTTTTGGCAGTTTAAAACTGTTGGATCCCGGTCTTCCCATGTGTCGCGACTACGTTACCGGTGTGATCATGGATGTTGTTCATAATTATGACGTCGATGGTGTCCATTTTGATGATTATTTTTATCCTTATGATGGTATTACAGATGAAGATGAGGAGACGTTTGCAAACTATTCCCGGGGATTTACTGATATCGGAGATTGGCGTCGAGATAATGTCAATTTATTGGTAACTCAGGTATTTGATTCGATAAAGGCAATTAAATCCTATGTAAAATTTGGCATCAGTCCATTTGGTATCTGGAAAGATGGGGTGCCTGAGGGAACCTGGGGGTTGGATGCCTACAATGTGATTTATTGTGATGCTGTAACCTGGCTTCAACGACGTATTGTCGATTATTTAACACCTCAAATTTACTGGCAATTTGGCGGAGGACAGGATTATGGTAAATTGCTGCCCTGGTGGGCGGGTCAAACCGATGATCGACATATTTACCCGGGACATGCTGCCTATAAGATCAGTCGTTGGGAGTTTCCATATGAAATGCCTAATCAGGTACGATTAAATCGTCAAACTGATGATGTCTTTGGAAGCGTTTATTTCAGTGCAAAACAAATCAGAGCAAATCCACTTGGTTTCCGTGACAGTCTACAACAGGATTTGTATCGTACACATGCGATCATTCCTGAAATGAGCTGGTTAGATTCTATCCCACCAAATTCACCGACTAACCTGATCGCCATTGATATAGCTATCGGTACTTTACTCCAATGGGAGAAGGCATCTGCAGCTGCTGATGGTGATACAGCCCGAAATTATGTGATCTACAGGATTGAGGAAGAAGATACCCTGGATCTATCAAATCCGGAAAACATATTGGATATTATATATTCAAAAGAATTTGAATATGTAGACAGCGGGGGAGCAGAATATCAGAGTTATACCTATCTTGTAACTTCACTGGATAAATTGGACAACGAGAGTATTGCCTCTAATGCTGTGGATCTCATCTTCACCGCCATAGAGGAGCCCCTCGTACTACCACCATCCGATTTTACACTTAATCAAAATTATCCGAATCCATTTAATCCAAGCACGGTTATCAGTTGGCAATTGGAAGTCGGCGGGCGTGTGGAGCTGACTATTTTCAATATTATAGGTGAAAAAGTAACGACCCTGGTATCAGAAAAACAGCAGGCTGGCCATCATCAGATAGAATGGAATGCATCCAGATACGCCAGTGGCGTATATTACTATCGATTGCAAACCAGCGGAGGTTTCGTCCAGAGCAAGAGGATGATTTTGATCCGCTAATAATGATAGTGGCAGTAGGGGTGGGTCAGTGGGGTTTAAACCAATCATTAAATTTTATAAAATGAATAGTAAAGATTACTATATTCTTGTATTTTTTTAAAGGTTGGCAATAATTTATCAATAAATCGTAAAAATATTAGACAATATTTATTTTCATAGTATTAAGGGTGAAAATGGGAATCACGCTCCATTTTAGAGGAAAATTAAAAAATAAAGAAGATATAAATTCTCTTAAGGATGATTTGATAGATATTGCTAAAATAATGGAATGGGAATGGGATTCTTTAGATGAAGATTGGACAAAACCAACTACAGCAAAATTAGAGGTAAATGAATTACAAACTGAAATAATAGGCCATCTCCCATTAAAAGGTGTCCAACTCAAATTACATCCCCATTGTGAATCTTTTACTTTATATTTTGATAAAGAGGGAAATTTAAATACTCCTTTTTCACTTATCTTGATGAATGAAGGTAAACTTAATCCGGAAGAATCTTACATATCAGTTAAAACTCAATTTGCTCCTCCAGATATTCATATATCAATAGTAAAACTTCTCGAATTCTTAAAGAACCGATATATTCCTGACTTGGAAGTAATTGATGAAGGTGGATATTGGGATAGCAGAGATAAAACATTACTTATCGAAAAGATTTCATTTTTGAACGATAAAATGGATATAGTTGAGGGTATGCTTTCATCCTTAGATAGAGAAGAATTTCAACAATATTCACCAAATGAATTAGTTAGACTTATTGAAGAAAAACTCAAGAAAGGATTGAATTTGAAATGAGGATTATTTCACATAGATATAGGATTTGAATTGTTTTTAATAAAATTAGGTCACCCCATAACGAATAAGGTTAGATTGTGAGAGCGGAGCGAGCCACAATCTGAACCGTTTGTTGGACAAGCCCGGTTTATTATATAGAAAATAGCTTTTTGAGGATTTGCCTGGATCAGGCAGGTGGGACGTAGAGAATTTCCTGCTTCTGAATCCGCTTCTGAAAAAACGATCTTTGAGATGGAC
>JAGLYF010000304.1 GCA_023132435.1 Calditrichia bacterium
TCCACGATTTGGCCAGCATCGAGTAACGAGAAACGAGTATCGAGCAACGAGAATCTAGTTATCAAACGCCGCGTCAAAAGCGGGCGATGAGGGCTCGAAATCAACATCTTTTGTGAAGATACAAGCCTCCTGTGCACCATGTTCCCGATCCATGCCGCTGTCTTCCCACTCGACAGACAGTGGGCCACTATATCCAATTTGATTCAGGGCCCGGATAATTTCTTCGAAATCAATCCCGCCACGCCCCAGTGAGCGGAAATCCCAGCCACGTTGCGGATCACCAAAATCAAGATGGGAAGATAAGATTCCACTCTTGCCGTTCAGCTGCAACGACGCATCCTTCATATGTACATGATAAATCCGGTCAGAAAATTCATTTATGAACCGAACAGGATCGACCATTTGCCAGTGTAAATGGCTTGGATCGAAATTAAAACCAAAGGTTTCACGATTATTCACAGCTTTTAAGGCACGTTGAGCGGTGATAATATCAAAGGCTATCTCAGTAGGATGAACTTCCAGGGCAAATTTAACACCACATTCATCAAATATATCAAAGATCGGATTCCACATTTCAGCAAAGTAGTTGAATCCTTCCTCGATCATCTCTGGTGATACCGGAGGAAAACTATATAACATATGCCAGATGGAGGACCCGGTAAAACCATTTACTACCTGTACCCCCATATTTTTTGCCGCCCGGGCGGTATTTTTCATAGTTTCTACGGCCCACGTTCTTTTTTTCTCAGCATCCCCTGCACATTCCCGGGGCGCAAAAGCATCGGAGCGGGCGTCGTTATTTGGATCACAAACCAACTGACCAGCCAGGTGATTGCTGATTGCAAAGAGTTTTAAATTATGTTTTTCTAATATGGATCGTTGATTCCGGCAATAGGACTTATCTACAGCCGCCTTATCAACTTCCATATGATCCCCCCAACAGGCCAGTTCCAGGCCATCATATCCCCATGCTGACGCTTTTTTGGCCAGGGATTCCAGGGGCAGATCTGCCCACTGTCCGGTAAACAAAGTCACAGGCCGACTCATATTATTCTCCTTTAAACAAATTATATTTTAACCACTGAGAACACTGAGTTTTTTTCTAACCCTCCCCATCCCCGAATACTCGGGGATCTCCCCTCCCTTATGCATAAGGGAGGGGATTAAGGGGTGGGTTACCACATCTCTTCTCAGTATTTGATATTGTAATGGGGAAGTTGTAATTAACGTATTGAAAGTAAATAATTCAAGAAAATAATATTAGAATTTTTCATCATATTGGGTCCATAAAAAATCACCCAGTTGCCGGGACGATGTTAATCCATACACGATCACGGTGTCCGTCCATTGTGTGAGAAGTCATTACGGAGCCGTCAAAGGAGGCCTTTTTCCCTACTGTAACAGAGGTACAGCCGTCAGAACGGTTGGTATAATTTCCAAAAGTTGATTTATCTTGTGCGATTGCAAAAGCGGCAAGAATGCAGAGTATTAAAGTATTGTATAGAATATTCTTAGTCATGATCAACCCCGTTTTTATATCATTTTTAGATAATTATAAATTGTAAGTAAGAAATAAAAAAACCGCGCAGAGCGCGGTGTAAAGCGGAGGATGAAGGACTCGAACCTTCAAGCCCAAAGGGCGGCGGTTTTCAAGACCGCTGACTTACCAGTTAGCCTAATCCTCCATTTTTATAACAAATTATAAACTTATGCAAAATGCAGTTTTTGTCGTCATTGCGAGTGAGCATGCGAACGAAGTCCCGCCGGGCGGGATAATTTATGGGGTTACGAGATTCCTTCGCTCCGCTCGGAATGACAATGAGGCAAAAAGTCTTATTCTGCAGAACTCTAATAACAAATGAAAAATGACAAAATAATT
>JAGLYF010000305.1 GCA_023132435.1 Calditrichia bacterium
ATATTTCAAAAGATTACGTTTAAAACAACCCCCTAACCCCCTTTGCTAAGGGGGAATTAAATCGTTGATTATATGTTACTTATACTCTTTTAAACATCAATTTTATTGAGTAATTCAGACTAATTGTTTTGGATTGATTTTCAAAAATTGCCTATCTTTAAAAGTTATCTTAATAAATAATCTCAGCGAACTCAGCGGTCTCAGCGTTTAAAACAATAAATAAAAATCCGTGTAAATCCGTTCAATCTGTGTAATCCGTGGTCTATTACAATGAATAAATAACCATCACTAAAGAAATAAATCTACAATTATGAGGATGGAGATATGATGAAAAAGTCGATGACAAGAAGGACATTTGCCAAAACAACGGCACTGGCGATGGCAGGAATTTTTGTCGGATGTTCCGTAAAAAATAGATATGATGTCATTATCAAAAACGGCATGATATTAGACGGATTCGGAACACCGGGAATGACGAAAGATCTTGGTATAGTCGGTGATAAAATTTCTGTTCTTGATAACCTGGGCGAGGCAACCGCAGACCTGATCATCGATGCGACGGATCTGGTTGTTGCCCCGGGATTTATCGATATTCATACCCATACAGATGTAGAATTGCTTGTTGATCCCAGAGGTGTGAGCAAAGTAATGCAAGGCGTAACAACGGAGGTTTCAGGAAATTGTGGATATTCTCCTTTTCCTGTAAATGAAAGTGATCTTAAAGAAATGAACGAACGCCTGAATGAAAAATATGGCATTACTGCTAACTGGAATGATATCAATGGCTTTCTATCTGCCCTGGAAAAAAGTAAAATATCTATCAACTATGCTACTTTTACCGGGCATGGTTCATTACGAGGATATGTGGTTGGTAAAAACGATGTTGTCCCAACAGCCGAACAGATGGATAAAATGAAAGCCGTTTTGGAAGAGAGTATAAAAGCCGGAAGTTTTGGTCTTTCCACCGGTCTGGAATATGCCCCTGGCAGTTACGCTGATACAGAAGAACTAATTGAATTGAGCAAGGTGGTGGCCGCGAATGGTGGAATCTACAATACACATATGCGTAATGAAGATGATACGGTTATCGAAGCAATAGAGGAAGCACTTCGAATTTGTAAAGAAGCAGAAGTTTCAGTGGAAATAGCTCATCTAAAAGCATGTAATAAATCAAACTGGCATAAGGTTGAAAAAATGCTGGAACTGATCAGTCAGGCCAACGATCAGGGATTACCGGTTAAGGCAGATCGTTATCCCTATATAGCATATGGCACAGGTTTAAGTACTTTTTTACCGCTCTGGTCGCGGCAGGGTGATACGGATGATGTCCTGGCCCGGTTGAATGACAAAAATCAGATTAAAAAGATAGAAGAATATGCTATAAGTCGTGGGACGAGAATCGGTGGCTGGGACCGCGTGATGATCAGTTCCTGCCGGACTGACGAAAATAAAATTTGGGAAGGAAAAAGTATTCAGGAATGTGCCATTGAATCAGGTACCTCGGAATTTGAGTTTATTCGTCAACTATTAATTAATGAAAGACTGGGTGCCGGTATTGTCGGTTTTGCCATGGATGAGGATAATTTGAAAAAAGTACTGTCTTCCCCTTTTGTCATGATCGGTTCTGATGGAAATGCCGTGGCGCCGGATGGTAAACTGGCTACAGGTAAACCACACCCGCGGTTTTATGGTACATTCGCCCGGGTCCTCGGTAAATATTGTCGTGAAGAGAAATGTTTTGACCTTCCTACTGCCGTAAAGAAAATGACAACGATGCCGGCAGAAAAACTTGGTATTAAAAAACGCGGTTCGATTGTTAGAGATAATTTCGCCGATATAACAATCTTTAATCCGAATACGGTTATTGATAAAGCAACTTTTACGGACCCACATCAAACAGCGCAGGGGATTGAGTATGTTTTGGTTAACGGTAAAGTAATTGTTGAGAAAGGGAAACATTCAGGCATTCGTTCGGGAAGTGTATTAAGACATCAAGCCTGATGTGCTCGTTACTCGCTTCTCGTTTCTCGGCTCTCGGCTCTCGGCTTTCAACCGCGAAATGATTTTTTGTCCACTGATTACACGGATTATCACAGATTTCATTTAATATTATTATTTTAGTTTTAATCTGTGTTAATCTGTGTTAATCTGTGTAATCTGTGGTTAATGTATTTTCAATTGGGAGACAAAATGAGACTTAAATTAATTTTTCTTGTATTAACTTTAATGCTTATTAGTTGCTCTTCCGAACAATACGATTTAGTCATTAAAAACGGAACCGTCATTGACGGGAGTGGTGGCAAAGGTTTTGTGTCAGATATTGGCATTAAAGATGGTAAAATTCTCCTGATCGATAATAATATCTCAGGGAACACCGTTTCAGAAATTGACGCATCCGGCCGGATCGTAGCGCCCGGATTTATTGATATTTTATCCTGGGCTTCCGGACCTATTGTCTATGACGGAGAAGTTCAGAGCGTGGTATGTCAGGGCATTACAACGGCCATTTTTGGAGAAGGCTGGTCGATGGGGCCGGTAAATGAAACAGTCCGGGATGAAATGCAATCGATGTGGAAAGAGTACAATATCGCTTATGACTGGGAAACCCTGGCTGATTATTTGAGATTTGTCGAAAAACAGGGGACTTCCGTAAATATTGCTTCTTTTGTGGGTGCGACCACGGTGCGCCTGTATGTCATCGGCCATGAAGACCGTCTTGCTACACCGGAAGAAATGAAACAGATGAAAGATCTTGTGCGCATTGAAATGGAAGCGGGCGCCTTTGGTGTTGCTTCCAGTTTGGTTTATACACCCGCGTTTTATGCAAATACGGAAGAACTGATTGAACTGTCAAAAACGGCCGCTGAATATGATGGGATATATATCTCACATATACGGGGTGAGGGTGCTGATCTGCTGGAAGCTCTAGAGGAATTGATTACGATTAGCGAACAGGCAAAAATTCCGGCCGAGGTTTATCATATGAAAGCAGCGGGTAAAGAGAATTGGAATAAACTGGATGAAGCAATTTCACTTATCGAAAAGGCCAGGGAGAGAGGATTGGATATCACCGCTGATATATATCCTTATACGGCGGGAGCGACAGGAATAGATGCCATGTTACCACCCTGGTCAAAAGAAGGCGGCAATCAGGCAATGATAGAGCGCCTTAAACAGAAATCAGTGAGAGATAAGATCAAAAAAGAAATTCTGACCAGTACATCCGGCTGGGAAAATTTTTACTGGATGGCTGGTGGAGGAGAGCGTATTCTGGTCAGTTATCTGGCAAAAAACAAGGAATATCAGGGAAAATCTATCGCTGAAATAGCAAGTATTTTAAAAAAGGATGATATTGACACGATTTTTGATTTACTTATCGAGGAAAATGGTTTTGGCGGCGGTATCTACTTTTTTATGTCGGAAGAAAATGTAAAGAAAAAAATCCGACTGCCCTGGGTGTCTTTTTGCACAGATGAAGACGCCTATAAACCAACAGGATTAATGAGCGAGCGAAATCCTCATCCAAGAGCCTATGGTACGTTTCCACGTATTCTGGGAAAATATGTCAGGGATGAAGGGATTTTGCCGCTTGAAGAAGCGATTCGAAAGATGAGTGCCTTACCGGCTGACCGGCTGGGCCTCAAGGACAGAGGTCGGATAAAAAAGGATCTGGCAGCAGATATTGTGATCTTTGATCCGAAGATTGTGATCGATAAAGCGACATATTCAGATCCGCATCAATTTCCGGAAGGTATTAATTATGTAATCGTCAATGGGAAAGTTGTGGTCAAAGACGGGGTGCATACCGGGGCCAAACCTGGTAAAGCGCTTTTTAAATAGACAAATTAATCTTTCCCGCGGCTCTTTTTAACCACAAAGATCACAAAGTAG
>JAGLYF010000306.1 GCA_023132435.1 Calditrichia bacterium
CTACTTTGTGATCTTTGTGGTTAAATACAATACAAGATAAAGTATTATACTTAGAAAGAAGCCAGGGAAGAAGGGTTCTAAATTAAATGGATAAGAAGGTGTGTTGCCAATCTGATAAATTTGGCCCCAAATAAAAGAAAACAATGAAAGCGTAAAACTGGCGATCATTACAATGAATGTCATCCTGATTGGCAATTTGTATTTTGGGAAATAGGCGGTGAGCACAGGCATTAACATAGGAGGAATAAAAAGACTTCCGATCACATACCATAACTTTATAACAGAAGGAAATAAAACACATAAACCAATCGATATAATTGCAGTCAGAATTAATCCAATACGGGTGAGATCACTGATCGTTCGACTGTTATTTTTAGTGATCCGCCAAACCAGGTCACGGCCAAATGTAATCGCTGATAACAATGTAAAACTGTCAATTGTTGACATTATCACAGCCAATAGTCCGGTTAGAAACAAACCTTTTAGGAACGGTGGAAGAAATTTATCTGCGAGCAGGGGGTAAGAAAGTAGAGGATTAATGCCGGTTAAGCTGGCCGCAGCATATAATCCGGTCGTAATGGTAAGAATATCAAAAATAAACCAGAAGAGGATAGAAATCAAAATTCCTTTTCTGGCTGTTTGCAGGGTTTTTGCCGCTGAACAACGTTGATGAAAACCCGGATCAATAAATGTCCAGCTGGCCAGAAAAAACCAGACGATGATATATTGAATTGAATTTTCACCAATCCAGGATAAATGGATAGGATCTAGTTCTTGCTTGAGAAAAGAAAATCCTCCCAAATTAATCCACAAAACACATAAGAATATTATAAACCCAGCATAAATGAGTATGAACTGAAATTTATCCGTCTGGACGACAGATCGGAATCCACCAAAAAAAACGTAGAGTGTTGAGACAGCAGTACCTACTATTAAGCTAAATATGAAGGACCAGCTAAATATTATCTGAAGTAGTAAGGCGATCATCAGAATGTAGGGTGCAGGGGTTGTCATAAAGAGAAGAAATATGCTACCGAGGATACCGACCGATCGTCCATGTCTGTTATAAAAGATATCAGCGATAGTGAATTGTCCGGCTGCTCTCACCTTGCCTGCAATTAGAAAGGCAAACAGTGCGGCAAAAATGTAGTATGGAAGACCTAAAACGATCCAGGTGGAAATACCGTGACTGTAAGTAAATTCACCAATCCCGAGGATACCACCATACCAGGTTGTAACAAGAGTAGCAACAAAGGCGGGGAGTGTAAGTGATCTGTTTCCCAACAGAAAATCATTTTCATCCCTCACATCTGTCCGTCGGTATGCACGGTATCCGATATAAAAAAGTAGAATCAGATATACAATTAGAGGGATACCATCCCAGTAACTAAGAGTTAGTGTTTTCATCCGTAATATATAAAAAGAGAGAACCTTTTTTTATCAGGATCCGGGCATTGGTTTTTTCAATCACATTGCTCAATCCGCTAAATCCATTCAGAAAATCAACTTCCTTTAAAGAATACTTAAATCCACTTAAGGATAATCCAAGGACGGGTAAAAAGCTGAATAAAGAAACAACCTGACCAACCGGATTGTTGAGTTTATATTTTCCGGAGATCATTGAAAGACAACCATGCTGGTCATGAAATTCCAGGAGTAATTCCTCAAATTTTGTTTGAAGCAGAAGTAAATTGGCCAGAGAATAGTCAAACCGTTTCCCAAAGGTAGCGGTCACGCGTACAATATCCGGTTTAAGTGTTCGGGCAAATTCAATTGCTTTGTCCAGATCGTGGGTGTTTTGATCAGAAATTTTGATTATTTCACAATCTTCAAAATGTATGAGAGCATGTTTCTCAATTGAGTCCAGGTCACCAATAATAAAATCCGGATAGATATTTTTCTGAAAACAGATATTACTACCACCATCGGCAGCAATAATAAAATCCGATTCTGAAACCAGGTTATTCAGAATATCATCACCGGGTGGTTCACCGTTGGCAATAATTAAAACCGATTTTTTTTCCTCATTTTTTTTCATTATAAAAGAAGATTGTTTAACCGCTAAGACTAACCCTCCCCCTCTGTCCCCCTCCCTTATGAATAAGGGAGGGGGATTATGGGGGTGGGTTACAGATTGAAACTAACAGCAAAATAGTAATGCCGTATGGCAGCGGGATAAAACCAGGCCTTTTCCGCCCAGCTATCAAAAGACCCGGCTGTTTCGTATTTCTTATCCAGCAGATTAATAATTTTAAAAATAAAACGGATCTCAGGAAAGTAGAATATATTTTTTAACCGGTAATCAAACATCAAATCAATCCGTGAAAACGGATCAACGATACGTTCTTCGTTTTGCGTATTATCCAGATATTGTTTTCCCAGATATTTCAAAAACACAGATCCCCTGAAATTTCTCCAATGTCCGGTGCACCTTAAGTTTCCAATAAAATCAGGAAAACCGGCAATACTATTTCCGCTCAAATCCGTCGTCGTACCATCATAGTTCTGTTGGATATATTGTTGATAATAGTTTTCGCTCCAGGCCAGGTTGCCATTTAGTTTAAAGAAATTTGATGGCGTATAAGTCACAGACAGCTCAACACCACTATGAACTGTTTTATCCGCATTTCCTTTTATTGGTTCGCCATCGTCATTCCTGCCTCCGAGGGGAACAATCTCGTTAGAAAAATCCATGAAATATAAATTCGCCTTTAAAATGAAGTTTGGGACACTATAGGTAATACCCATTTCATAATCGACAACGGCTTCCGGTTCAACCTGTGGATCAGTCCATTGAACATATTGTACCTCTCCTCCGGATCTAACCGTATCACCGGTGTTGAAAAGAGGAGCAACGCCAAGATCATCGGGGCCATACCAGGAGTCCCAATGTTCGTTATCAGAAGGATCACGTTGGGAATAACTTACGTTTCCATAAATGCTCAATTCCGGGGAGAATGTATAATTCAATCCCATTCGTGGGCTAAAAAATTCATATTCCACGTCATAATAGTTTATCAAGGCGCCTTTAAACAGCGCAGTTTCTTCTTGTTGGAAAGAATATGTTTTATTTTCGTACAAAAAATTTGCAAGCAATTTTGTGTCAGGATAGATGTCATACAAGTAATTTGCATAAAGAGCGATACTCTTTTTTTCACCATTGTACTTATAATAATTCCTCTCCGGATCGTAAACATAGGGAATATGTTTTGCCCATAAAACCCGTCCATGATGATTGCTTTTAAAGTAATAGAGAGACGATCCTACCGTAAGTAATCCCTCATCACCCCGGTAAGTTAATTTACCGATCCAGCCATAATGATTTTTATCGACAAATTTCTGCCGGGTAAGATCGGTGTTCTTAATGACATAATTACCATCCGGTGTTCGATCGAGTACACTATCATCGATGGTCTGATAAAATAACAGGGAATCTGATCCGAATAATGTGGGATCACTGGTTTCGTAGTAGTTCATTCCAAATTTAGTTAGGTCCTCAGTGAACTTGAGATTTTCATAGTACCCGTCTCCGTGGACAAGATAAAGGGTATTAATGAGATTCAAACGCGTTGATATCTGCCAATCATTAATTAGTTGCACAATCGGTTGGGTGAAATCATCGACAGCATTTTTATAAGTTTCTTGTTTCCAGCGTCGGTCGTGTTTTAAAATATCTTCGGGTATACCGTACCAATCGGGATGGGTTCTTTCATGCCCATTGATAAAATTGAGACGAGTAACCATGTTTCGGTCATATCGTTCAAATCCAAGAAAATAGGCGAGCAGGTCTGAATGAGAATGTTTTCTATAGCCATCACTGACGATACGGGAAATTCGACCATAAAATCCGTAAGTATTATCAATTAATCCTGATTTATATTCAGCAAGAAGCTTAAATGTGTTAAAGCTTCCACCGCCAAGGGTGACTTTAATCATTCTTTCCGAACTATAGTTTTTAGTATTAATATTAACGGATCCGCCAAAGGTGGATGTGCCGTAAATGCTGCTGCCTACCCCCCGCTGAATCTGAATATCCTCAACACTTTCGGTAAGATCAGGATGATCAACCCAATAAACCTGCTGATCTTCCGGGTCATTTAGGGGAATTTCATTTAACATGACACCTACACGCGATTGATCAAATCCTCGTATTTTCAGAAATGAATATCCAAGGTTATCTCCTGTATGTGAATAAGAATATATACCGGGAAGATCGTCCAGCATCATCGGAATATCACTGGCAGTATATTTTTCAGAGAGTTCTTCACGGGACACATTTGAAAATGTAACCGGTGTTTCACCTTCCACAGCACGTGTAGTGGTTACTTCGATAGACTGTCCCTCTAAAATTGTTGGCATCAGCATAATTGTCAGGGATACTTCGGTTGTGTTTTTTGTGATCAGACGCTGTTTAAAAACACGATAGCCAATGTAGCTGGCGCTTATGATAAATTCTCCCTCCGGTATGGAAGAAAGAAGGAAATGACCATTTTCATCTGATGTGGTACCCCTGCCTAATTCCTCAACAATCAGGTTAGCTCCGGATAATCTCGACATAGTTTGGGCATCAAAAATAGTACCCTTAACGGTTACCATATTTTGTGAAAAGATAAAAGATGAAAGGAAAAAAACAATAATTATGGATTTTGGAAAGTTGTATAGAAATGAATTTCTCATGGGAAACTCCTCATAAAATAAAATTGCCGTATTCCCAGCCAGGGAAGACGGCTAATTATTGGATTTCCCGGAATTTATTTCACCGTTTCCCTACGCTGGTATCATCCAGATCAGGTTCGAAGGGTGTTTTCTCAGTCCCGTTGTATCGGGACACCCCCACGGACATAGGTAATTTAATATTTACATATAAAGAATCAAGAATTAAAACCTTTCCGGTTAGTTTATTTTTTCTCCTCTGCCTTAAGTTTTTTTAATTCGGACATTCGTTGTTCGATTTCTTTTTCCAGTATTATAATACGTTCATGCATTTTTTCTTCTTCTTTTCCTTTGACGATTTTTTCTGTTTCCGCAACAAGTTTATCGATTTCTTTTTGTTTATCGTTAATCTGTTTATTCAGATCCTGAATTTCTTCGACAATCAGTTTGATTGCAGGATTATCTTTTAATGCATCCACATTGTTCTTGATTAAATGAGGCAACACGGCATCACCAAGTACTGTCAGCTTTTTCTCGGCATTGGTGCTCATTTGACGGATATCAAATTTCATTTTACTGATCTTGCCAAAATCCTCTGCTTTATCAATCATCGTAGAAGCACTATCCCTGACTGTATCATAGGTTTCTTCCAGTGTTTTTTTTATCTGATCTAACAGGGATGTCATTGTACACCTCCTTCATAAAAAAATTAAGTTTATCATTTTTTCTTCCGATAACTAAATGTAAGAGATTTTGTTCTCTTTTACAATGGTGCAAAGGCGATAAGAACCTAACCACAAAGTTCTCAAAGCAGGCACAAAGGTCACAAAGATTTTTAATTCTTATTCCGACGCTTCGCGTCGGAACATTCAAGTCTAACTTTATGGCTTCGACGCGGAGCGTCGTAGATAGTAAATCATCTTTGCGTACTTTGTGCATTCTTTGTGTCCTTTGCGGTTAAAAAGCATCACGTTATTGCGAGAAATGAATTATCCAGGTTTATATATTATAGATGATGAGGTGAAAAAAATCAATAATGGCAGATAGAAAAACATTGCTTCTTGTTGAAGATGAGACCTCCATTTTATTTTCAGTACAACGAATTTTAGAATTATCCGGTGATTATGAGGTTATAACTGCGGCAAATGGAAAAACCGCAATAGATAAACTGGCCCAGGTCATTCCGGATTTAATCATATCAGATATTGCTATGCCGGAAATGGACGGTATAGAGTTCTGCAAACATGTAAGAAAATCTGAATCGACCCGCTCTATTCCATTTATTTTTCTGACAGCAAAAAAGGAACGTATTTTAGAAGGTATTCAGACCGGGAGTGATGACTATATTGTAAAACCGTTTAAAGTCGATGAACTATTGGTGAAGATAAAATCCATTTTTCAACGGATCGAAAGCAGACGTGAAGAAGCCCTGGTGCAAAAAGGAACACTCAATGATTACAATCTTGATGAAATTTTAGAGTTATGCATGAAGGATGCTTTTAGTGGTGAGCTTGTATTAAGGAACGGTGAAAATGAAGGAATTATATATCTGGAACGGGGAGAAATAAGCAGAATAAATTTGTTAGATCATGATGAAGACCAGGCCCTTGATTCCCTGAGAAAATGGCATAAGGGCAGTTTTATCTTACGTCCCAAAACGATTGAAATAAAATCAAAAAGGAGAAGTAAGTCGAAACTCTACCGGGATAAACCGGTGGATTTGATACTACCGGTTCAAATTGCCAAGGATACCTGGTGGACCGGCCGGCGGAATCCCGATTCTCTTTTACAGACCAATATATTTTTACGTCAGTTTAAAAGTGGGCAGAAGTTGATAAATTATCTCTTTAATCCAGGCCCCATTTCCGATTATTCAGTTATCTCACAAAAAATTGCCGCTGTTCTCGATGATGTCTCTAATATTCATGTGTATAATCTTAATCAGCAAGATGCTTATGTAACGCAAAATGTTCAATTTATTAAAAAAGCTAATCCGAAAGCGATCTGTGTGACGACGGAGGGAAACTGGAGATTATTGGCTGCCTATGACATTAGTGAGAAGAATGTTAAGTATGTCAACAAGATGAAAGACTGGCGGGTTAAACTTGCAACACAACATGAATTAGCATATATATCTGCACCCTTTTGTCCGGCACGCAGCACATTTTTAACCTATGATTTAGAAACCCGTGTACTGTTCTGTGGTGAATTATTTAGTGGGATATTAGATCGTAAAAATTATTCCTCTTTTTGGATGGAAGATGAACATCTTGACGGAATTCTTGCCTATCACCAATTACATATGCCGGCCAGTAATGCAATCCGTTATGTCCTTCAAGGAATTCGTCAGCTTGATCCCCCGCCGCTGATGATTGCTCCCTTATACGGGAACCTCATTCGTGGAGATTATGTGAATGAAGTGATTGATCATCTGGATAATTTACAGGTTGGTTCGGATCTGTTATATATCAAGAGTACACCCGAACAGGCAGCAATGTATCTTGAGGCAGCAAATGAAATTCTTGAAAGCGCCTATGAGATTTTTACAAAGGAGAAAGTTACTAAAAAACTATCGGCTGATGACCGGATGCAGAAATTATGTCGAATCGAAGATAGTCAGGTACGCTATTTAAACCACCAGAGTGGACGTGTTCTTGAGCAGATGATAAATATGATTGTCATTGGTGAAAATGAAAATCTTTCTAATCAATTAAAATCTGAAGCGCTAAAGGCGGTGGTTTCCCGCAAATTACCGCCTATCTCAATCGGAAGAGATACTACCGAATCAATGGTAAAAATTCCCCGGAATATTTTCAGAAACTGAGCAAAATATTATACCAGATTTTATTTATATAACACCCTCTACAAAAACCTCAGAAAATTTGGAATAAATTGACCTCTTTGTAAATTATTACTAGTTGCTCGGTACTCGGTACTCGTCTCCCGCATCTCGTTACTTGTTTCTTGAATTGCGTGAGAGGATAGAAAGTATTTTTTTTGTAAAAAAAGGATTTAAATTTTAATTTAAAACCGAGCACCGAGCATTACTCAGTAGTTTAAAAAAAGGAAAATATGAACCCCCAAAATATCTTCATTTCAAAGAAGTTTGAATTTTCTGCCAGTCACCGGTATTGGCGGGATGACTGGTCTGAAGAAAAGAACGACCAAATATTTGGAAAATGTACCAGTCCCTATGGACATGGTCATAATTACGAGTTACATGTCACGGTCAGCGGCAAGGTGGACCCGGTTACCGGGATGATAATCAATCTAACAGACCTGAAAAAGCATGTTAATGTTGTCCTGGAAAAATTTGATCATAAATTCTTAAATTTGGATACACCTTATTTCAAAAGCGATATACCGACAACCGAGAACATCGCCAGGGTGTTATTTGATCTGATAGACGAAGAATTAAAAGACAAGGGGGATTTTCGCTTGTCAAAAATCCGCCTGTACGAAAGATCGGATCTTTATGTGGATGTCTGGCAGGAGGAAATGTGAGCCTGCAAATAACCATAAGCCGTGTTTATGAATTCAGTTCTGCCCATCGTTTGCATACTTCAGAGCTATCGGAAAAAGAAAATATTGTTATATACGATAACTGCAACAATTTTAACGGGCATGGTCATGACTATCGCCTGGAAGTGAGTCTGAATGGTATTCCTGATAAAAAAACAGGAATGATACTTTCATTGAATGATTTTGACACTGGTGTAAGTAATGTGCTCAACAAACTCGATTATAAACATCTGGATAAAGAGGTAGATTTTTTTAAAAATAATCTGTCCAGTGGTGAAATTATCGTAAAATATCTCTGGCAGGAGTTAGACAAACAGTTCCCAAAAAATATGTTATATCATCTGAAACTGTGGGAAACAAATAATAATTATTTTGAGTGTGGTCAATTTTAAATGAGTTGTAGTCCATCTTCAAGATGGACTACATCTACGGGAAAGCAGGATAAAATGAAAGATTTTGAAGCAGCGATACGTAAAATATTACAGGAAATCGGGGAGAATCCCGAAAGACAGGGACTGGTTGATACCCCAAAACGAATTGAAAAGATGTATCGGGAGCTAACCAGGGGATATCGTCAAAATCCGGAGGAAGTAATAAACAGTGCCTTGTTTGATGTTGATTATGACGAAATGGTTGTGGTAACACATATTAACTATTATAGTTTATGTGAACATCATATGTTACCCTTTTTTGGTGCAGCTCACGTTGGGTATATTCCTAAAGGAAAGGTTGTTGGTCTGAGTAAAATACCGCGAATTGTGGATATGTATGCACGAAGATTGCAAGTGCAGGAAAGGATGACAGCTCAGATTGCAAATATTTTGCAGGATCAACTTAATCCTGATGGAGTTGGGGTTGTGGTGGAAGGCTATCATATGTGCATGTCGATGCGCGGGGTTGAGAAGGAAAAGGCAAAAATGATCACGTCAACACTTTTAGGTTCTTTCCGTGATGATCCTTCAACACGGTCAGAATTTCTTGAACTAATCAGGAGCGAGCGTAGTGTCGTCTGAGATAGCATTGGTAACCGGTGCCAGTAAAGGAATTGGAAGAAGTGTGGCCAAAAAACTGGCCGAAGCCGGTTTACCGGTTTTTGCCACGGCAAGAAATATATCCGAATTACAGAGTCTGCAAAAAGAAATCGAAGATCGGTCAGGTACCTGCGTGTTTTATCCGGCTGAATTAACAAATGAAACGCAGTTAGATCTGCTGGTTAAAGAAATATTGAAATCGGATACGAAAATTAGTTTGTTGGTTCATAGTGCGGGAAAAGCAAAAGTCGGAAGTGTTGGAAAAATGGCTGTTTCAGAGTGGCAAAAAACAATGGATATAAATTTAACCGCCCCCTTTATGCTTACCCAGAAAAGTATTCCTCTTCTTGGAGAAGGTTCTCATATATTTTTTGTAAATTCTGTTGCCGGTTATCAGACATTTTCGGAATGGTCCGCCTATTGTGCTTCAAAATGGGGATTGCGGGCTTTAGCGGATACACTCAGGCAGGAGCTTGCCCCTCGTGGTATAAAAGTAACGTCTATTTATCCTTCTTCAGTAGACACCAAGATGCAGGATCAGATACCGTATGATTGGGATCGTGGCAAAATGCTAAAACCCGATGATGTGGCAGAAGCGTTGGTAAATTGTTATCAACAACCTGCCCATGTCCAGATAAAGGAAATATATTTGGAAAACCTGGCCGGCACTTTTTAATATTGGCCTAAGTTTTTTGTCTCTCGCAAAGCTGCAAAGATTTAACCGCAAAGATCACGCCAGTGGGCGGATTTGCCTACCGACGAACGCAAAGAATTATTTATTATAATTTGCTTATTTCGTTTTTGGTCATCCAGAAGGGATCTTTGCACTTGCTTGCTTCAGATGTTCCGGAAAATGTACAATCGCAACGACAACTGCAAAGATGCCTACGGCATGACAAAATAAGAATTTTAAAACAACTTTTAACGTTACATTTGGCTATTTGAATTTCGAATTTATTTGAAATTTGGCATTTGAAATTTGGTATTTCATAAATAAAATCTTGTCAAATATTTCACAAAGTAGTATCTTCCTATGACTGGAAATATCTATAAGAGGAGGCAGATAATGTCTGATTTTAGAATTGAAAAAGATTCTCTGGGTGAAATCAAAGTTCCGAAAAATGCCTTATATGCGGCACAGACTCAGAGGGCAGTGGAAAATTTTCCAATTAGTGGCATTCCTATACCGCGTGCAATGATAAAGGCACTTGGTCTTATTAAACAAAAGGCAGCGGAAGTAAATCTGGATTTGGAATTGTTAGATGAAAACAAATCGAAAGCAATCCGAAAGGCAGCTGGGGAGGTTATTGAAGGAAAATATGATGATCAGTTTCCCATTGATATCTTTCAGACCGGTTCCGGTACCAGCAGTAATATGAATGCTAATGAAGTGATTGCTAACCTGGCAACCCAATATGCCGGTGAAAAAGTACATCCAAACGACCATGTCAATATGGGACAATCATCCAATGATGTTATTCCGACCGCGATCCATCTTTCTGCGTATATGGAGACCGAAGAAGTTCTTATCCCAGGCCTGAAACATCTTCTTGATGTTTTAGAAAAGAAAGCAGCAAAGTATGAAAAGATTGTTAAAACAGGTCGTACACATTTAATGGACGCCATGCCGGTACGGGTAAGTCAGGAAATGTCAGGCTGGGCCAGTCAGATAAGACATGGAATTGACCGGGTAAGAGCCAGTCTTCCGAGGGTGGCAGAGCTTGCCCAGGGGGGAACTGCCGTGGGGACTGGCATCAACGCCCATCCGGAATTTGCCGATAGATTTGCCCAAAAGATGTCTGAATTTACCGGATATCCCTTTAAAAAATCACCCAACTTCTTTGAGTCTCTTGCTACTCAGGACGCTATTGTTGAACTAAGCGGTCAGTTAAAAACGATCGCAGTTAGTATGATGAAGATCAGTAATGATCTCCGTTGGATGAACAGTGGTCCTATTGCAGGGATTGGAGAAATATCGCTTCCTGCACTACAACCGGGATCTTCAATCATGCCGGGTAAAATAAATCCGGTCATTCCGGAAGCAATAACGATGGTTTGTGCACAGGTACTGGGTGGGGATGTGGCCATAAATATCGGTGGTCAGGCTGGTGTTTTTCAATTGAATGTGATGCTGCCAATGATTGCACATAATCTGTTACAATCGATAGAATGTCTTGGTAATGGCGCACGGGTGTTGGCCGACAAGGCAATCGAAGGATTTGTGCTGAATGAAGAAAAAGTTGTCAATTTGGTTGGTAAAAATCCTATTCTGGTAACAGCATTAAATCCAATCATTGGTTACGATTTAGGCGCTCAGATTGCCAAAACTGCCTATGCTGAAGGGAGAACACTAAAGGAAGTTGCTCTGGAAAAAACTGACCTGAGTGAAGAGGAACTGGATAAAATACTTGATCCGTTGAAGCTGACGCTGTAGAACTCGCTGCTCGGTACTCGATATGATATGGCAAGAATCTATTCCCCCTTAAAAAAAGGGGGACTAAGGGGGTTGTTAAAGTTTGATAAATGTAGGGACGTAGCATGCTACGTCCCTACATTTATCATCCATTCTTGATCACCATTGAGACGGCCCATCGGCCCGTCTCTACAAGGTAATGTGAATTAGTCCAAAGGCGCTGTTGATTTTACTGTCATTTATGGACGATTAGAATCTGCTTTAGGATTTTATGATCAGAACAATTAATTTTTTTGGGCCATGGGCACCCAGAACCAATTGTTTTTCAATATCTGATGTTCGAGAAGGGCCGGTGATGATAGTGGCATAACTCCAGATGTCCTGATCATGGTCAAGGGTATTAAAAGCTTCATCCAAAGAAGGTACAATCTGTTTCTCTTCAGCAATAACGATGTGGGTCGGTGGTAAAACAGAAAGACGTCTGCCACCAGCTGACACAGTATGCAGCAGGATGCTACCGGTACGGGCGATCAAACAATCTGCTCCGGTAATTCCAACTTCAAGTCTTTCAAATTCCTCAGAAGATATTTCATCTCCATCAATAAATGTCAGGTAGTCTCTAATCTCCGGGCCAAGCATTTTCAATTCATCGATCAAAGGAGATTTATGCGCTTTGCACTGTTCAGGCTCACTATCTTCCAGCAGGCTTTTTAGTGTTTTTACCATCTCTTCTTTATTATTTACAAGATGAAAATCACCTGATAATTTATTCAGTTGATGGCTGAAAATGTCGATAAGATTGTCTGATGGGCCGGGAAAATCAGCAAAAAGATCTTTGTCCTCCCACTGAGGGGCGTTATCTTCCCGAGCAGGACTTCCCCTTTGTCGTAAACGGCTCAATATTTCATTTTTGCTGTTCATATTTTTTCCACATATCCTTAAAAGATTTTGATGGAATGTCCGGAATACGTTTTCTCTTGCTGTGAGATAAAAAGGGCAACAACAACCGATAAGTATACCGTCCCATTCTGGACAATATATTTAAACGGAGACGACCGGACATTGTCCAGGCCCAGAATTTCAAACCGATATTCCAGGCGATTCCCGTTCTACTTTTTTGATGAGCCTCCCAACGATTCTCGAGTAAAAGTTCGTGAATGTTTATATTAACAGGACAAACTGAACTACAGGCAGCACACAGACTTGAAGCAAAAGCAAGATGTGACCAGTTTTCCATGCCACGAAACTGAGGGGTGATCACCGATCCGATCGGACCCTGATAGGGTGTATGATAGGTATGACCACCGACTGTTCGATAAACCGGACAGGCGTTTAAACAGGCACCACAACGAATACAGCGAAGTATTGACCGAAAACGATCTTTTTTAAAAAGTTTGGATCTGCCATTATCCAGTAGAATTACATACATTTTTTCCGGTCCGTCGGACTCTCCATTTTGCCGTGGTCCTCTGATAATCGAGTTATACCCTGTTAGTTGCTGCCCGGTACCACTGGTAGCAAGAAGGGGTAGAAAAAGTGACAAATCCGATAGACATGGTAAAACTTTCTCAATACCAACAATTGCGACATGAATGGGCGGGCAGGACATGGTCAACCGGCCATTTCCCTCATTTTCAGTCAACACCAGGGCGCCTTCCCGGGCCACTATAAAATTTGCACCGGTTACCCCGATGTCACTTGTAATATATGTCTTACGCAGATGTTCTCTGGCGATCATTGTTAGCTGTTCCGCATTGTCTGTTTCCGGTGCTCCCAGGCGTTCCTGAAAAAGCTTACCGATTTCAGCTTTGCTCTTATGCATGGCTGGTGTAACGATATGATAAGGTTTTTCATCAGCCAGTTGTACTATCAATTCTCCAAGATCACTTTCAATAACCTCAATACCATTATCATGACATAGTTCATTAAATTCAATTTCTTCCGTAGTCATTGATTTTGATTTAACAACTTTTTTTGCCTGGTGCCGGGTAGCGATTTCTACAAAATATTTTTGTGCTTCTTCCTTATCCCGTGCCCAAAGTACTTCTACACCACGCGAACTGATTTTTTCCTCAAATTCCTCGAGAAGTGAAGGAAGATGATCTAATACATACTCTTTTATTTCAGCAGCAGTTAATCGTGCTTGTTGCCAATCCTTAAATTGGCCTGTTTTAATTTCATCTACTTTTTCATCATAGGTGGATATGGCTTTGAGGATTTTTAGCCGGTGATTTTCATCTCTGGAAAGAAGACGACTTTGTTTGAGAAATTGGGATAGTTCGCTCATTTTTGTATATCACAATTGAATTGCTTGTACTAAAAATTCAGTTAGATGCAGTAATTTCAAATCAATCCGGCGATCCAGGACTTCCTGTCGCATATGCATCAGACAACCGGGATCATTCGTAACAATTGTATCCGCATTCAGGGAAGTAAACATCTCGATACGGGTTTTGGCCATCGTCGCGGCGATTTCATCAAATTTAAAAGAGAAAATTCCGCCAAATCCACAACAGACAGGCTCACCGGAGGGCTGAACAATCTCTATTCCCTCAATTTTTTGAAGAATATTTAGAGGAATGTGATCAATGCCTAATTCGCGATAACAATGACAGGAATTGTGAAAACCTACCTTGCCTTTAAATTGTCCGGAAATATTTTTTATCTGGTCTTCATGGGCCAGGAATTCTGAAAATTCGAAAATCTTCCGTCCAAGACGTAAAGCTTTATCCTCAAGGGAATCATTGGCAAATAATGTGGAGTAATAATTTTTTACCATCGCCGTGCAGGATCCCGAGGGGCTGACAATAACATCAGCTGATGTGAAAACCTCGACAAATTTTGCGGCAACTTTTCGTGCTTCATCCCGATGACCGGCATTAAATGCCGGTTGCCCACAACATGTCTGTTGGTTGTTGTATTCGATTTGATAGCCGAGATGGTTTAGAACTTTCGCCATATCGATCCCGATTTCAGGATAAACCTGGTCAACAAGACAGGGGATGAATAATGAAACGGTTGGTTTTTGGGTCATCTTGACTATATCTTTTCTTTAAGTTCTAATCGTCTGGTACGGCGGTTTATTGCTTCGTTATTTTGTATTTTTTCTTCATCTGCCGACTCCTAGGGTGACTTCTTATTAACAGCCATATTAATCTCCTCAACCATCCTATGGTAGTGTAAAAATAACCACAGAGCACACAGAGTAATTATTTGATATTTATTGACTTAAACGAGTTTTTTCTTTTCTCCGTCTCTGTGTACTCTTAAACTTATTACCTTTAATCCCTCGTTTTAGTCGATCTTTTGATTTATTTACATCTCTCTAAATAACCTGGATTCCCTAGTAGCAATTATTCTTACTCACATTCTATTCATATAAACAAGATATCAGCAAGTAAACTAAGATTAGATTATGGTGTTTTTCTATATCATAAATAACAATTTTACCAATATTAATTTTAAAATAAATCCATTTAGAGTACACGGAGTGTTTTTCTGTGTTCTCTGTGGTTTAAAAATGGATCAGTCGAGACAATATAAGAAAATATGGAATTTTAGGATAAGTAGAAACAAAATTTCCATCCGGACAAAAAAAAACCCGTCCAATATTGAACGGGTTTCTGATTAGAAAATATTGATCGTCAGTAGGAAATATCAATATATTCAATTCTACCATCAGCCGTGCTGGTAGAAACGGTTATAACAACCGTATGTGTTCCGGAAGCACTAGAGGTGACAAATTCAACCAGGTAGCTGTTAGACAATGCCCCGGTAACTGGTAAATCGATCAAATTAAGATCGGAGGCATCGTTACTTACAAATTTAACCGTACCACCGGTACATTTGGACATATCCCAGGGTCTTTCAGACCAGAGGTTTTCCCAATCTCCGGAGTACTCGCTCGAATCGCCGCTAAAAACTGTATGAACAGTAGCCATTCCAAGGAGCTTTTCGCACAAGGCTGCTGTGCTCCATGCGTATAATCCTTCGGGCTGTGTATTTTCATCGGTGAAATTGATAAATACTTTCTGGGCTCCGGGGCGCCAGTTATACATAAAATTGGCAAATAATATACCGACTACCCCGTTTTCACGATCGATACCGCTGTATTGTTCATTTGCAGTTTGATCCAAATTTGCACTATCGGAGCCGTAAAATCCGATAGTACGATTAGTTCCAACATTATAATCTGTACGCTCATTCAAATAAGTTTCAAGGATTTGATGATCATTTAAATTCAATCCTCCGTTTACTTCACCATAATATCCAACACAACCAAACTGTGCATCGAGTCCCTTTTGAGCCAAAAAATTAGCGAATTCAACAATACGTGCGGCGATAGAATCAGCCTCCTCGTCCATGCTTCCGGAATTATCGACCGTAAAAACAATATCTGCTTTTAATTTCGTACTGCTACTCACTTTGGTTAGTTTAACGCCTTTGACCACACCATCTTCTTCAAGATAGAAATTATAAAAACCGTCATTATAATCCGCATAAAGATCAATTGGTACCAGTGTCGTCGGATCAACCAGGCCAAGCAGATTAACCTTTATCCTCGATTCATTTCCCAAGGTCTTTGTAAAGGTTGCGGAAGGGACAAGATTATCATGATCCAAAGCAGGTACATCAACATCCACCGGATCAGACGGGATATCGGAATTATTAGGAGCTGGTTCTGAAGTAGATGAACATGAACCGAAAACAGCAATCAGGGTTAAGGATAAAAGAAGTACAAATATTTGCTTAACCATTGGCCCTCCCGGTTAATTGGATATTTGATAATTAGTATTGAGTAAATGAAATTATTCTTATGTATTTATAAAATGATTATCGGAAGATTTTTGATCTCATTAACAAAAAGGAGGGAATTTTTGTTATAAACGTAAAAATAAGTTCGATAATCACTTGTAAAATAGGGGTTGCTCAGTTATAAGAAGAGGTAACTCAACTTCTACGATACCATTATTATGGTATAATTCGATGGTTGGCTGCAACGTATTGTGCTCAAATTTATATTTATCGATCCAATCCAGAAGTGCCGGATAAGTTTTAAACCAGGCGATCGCCGGATTTGCTTCGATTGAAGCAACACCTACCGAACGAGCGGGAAATTTTAAACACTTGAAAGGTGGGGCGACTTGTATAGAATCAGTAACAAGAAATCCCCCCTCACTGCGTAATTCTTCTATGGCTATTATTGAAGGATCATCATAGTATATACCACATGCCACCCTATGTTCAATCTGATTTTCTGTCAGCATGATGGATACTTCATCAATTTTCCGGCTGATTCCCTGGTAAGATCCCTTATGTGAGAGTATCACAGCATAATAGGGACCACGTTTATCTTCCATTACGGAAACGGGAGAAAACATTCCCATGGTCCAGGCGGCAACAAGGAGAGAAATAAAGAGAATAAAAATGACAACAGAAATAATTATTACGAGTTTTTTTAGAAATGATGACATAACATCCTCAATGTATCTTAGAATATAGATAAAAAATTTACACTCAGGTTAAAATTAATTCAAATTTTTTAAAAGATTTGTAAAATTCTGACGAAATTATATATAAAAGGTTTTACTTTTTCCTTTTTCCTTTGTATGATTTATGGCTCACGAAATTATCGAGATTAAACATTATTTGATTAGACTTATGCAAAATGCAGTTTTTGTCGTCATTGCGAGTGAGCATGCGAACGAAGCAATCTCTTGTAATTTATGGGGTTACGAGATTCCTTCGCTCCGCTCGGAATGACAAATTACAGTATTTTGCAGAACTCTAAT
>JAGLYF010000307.1 GCA_023132435.1 Calditrichia bacterium
ATAATCGAATATATAATAACAGGTATAGTTTTGGTTCCAGTATGGGGGAGTAATAATTTTAGAATTATAATACCTATAATTACACTTGGAAATAGAAATAAATAATTTATTGGAAAACTTGAATCACTTATAAAGGCAAGGATGTAAAAAATATGTGTAACTAAAAAACAAGATAATCCATATAAAAACCGATCCGAAGGCAACATCAAAAAAATATCACCAATTAGGGCAAAGACTAAACCAGATATAATCAAATACTGATAAACAGAAGAAACTTCAGCCGTTTGAATAATACCGATCAAAATAATCAAACTAATTGTAAGAGGTTTAAAGATATAGGTTTGATAGCGCTGTTTTTTATAATCTGCATGAATATGTAAAATAGCAGATATTATAACTAAAATAGTAACAATAAATAAAATCATTAATACCTCAAAATTCTGAAAATAGACATAGGGCCTAACGCTGCTCTGCTCTTAACCGATTAGCTCGAAACTACACGTTTAAGTTTTTTTATGAGAAAAGTATTTAAACTTTCTCCTTCATTTAAGGCTTTAATGGCCAAAGCCTGATGAAGATCTGATCCGGTACGAAGGACAAATTTACCGGAATATTTTTTATTTATGGGATTTGGTAATCGTCGTCCTTCTTTTTTATATATCTCAATCCATTCATCTACAATGGTACACAATTGACTATATACTTTCATTTCGTCATTGCCATGGCAACATTTTCCAATCCAACCAGGGACAGAACCAACATAACATTGATCTTCTTCTGACCATTCAACTATCTTTAGATATTTATCTCTTTCTCTCATTTTTGAGATTCCTCTATTTTTTGTTTAACTAATTTTTCTTGATACGGTTTTGCATCATCACCCAATTTTCCAGACAGTGTTAAAACGATACCGGAAGGATGTAAAAAATTACGATGGCTTCCTTTACCTCCACGGTTAATAAAACCGGCTTTTTCTAATTCTTTTATTAGAACCCTAATTTTCTTTGGCATGAGTTATAATACTAATATAGTACTATGATGTCAAGAATTAATTGGAGTAAGATTCAAATTATGTTTTGGGGTTCGGCTGGGGCTCAGGGGGCCCGTGAGATAACTAAGAAACATATTTTTATTAATAATTTTATGTCTATCTCATGGGGTCCGGGTTGATTGGTAGGTTAGGTTTTTACAATTATTCATATAAATCATTAAGGTCAGCATTTGCTATTTCAATAAAAAGATTCGCCATCTTTTTAACTACGGCGTCAAAATATTTTTTACCTTTTTCTCTTGAAGCATTAACAGGATTGCCTATACCTGTATCCTCCGTAGCTTTTGACCATTTTCGCTCTGTCCATGCCCAACCTTCCTGAATACCTTTTATTTTAATCTTTTTTTCTACTCCATGACCAGCCTGATTTAAAGGAAGAACTAAATTCGGAGCCAAATATAATAGCAAACTTGTCTCCATTTCATCAGCATGGTCTCCAGTATATTCAAAAAATTCTTTTTTAGCCACTGAGCTGTACCAATTACAACAACTCAGAAAAATGTTTGGGAATTTTAAACCAATCTCTCTGAGGATCGGTTTAAATTCATTTCCGCCATGACTATTCATAATGAGTAATTTATATATTTTTTGACGGTTCAAAACTTCAACAATATCATTTATTATTGCGGCTTGCGTACTTGGATTAATATTCAAATCTAATTTTATATCGGTCTGTCCTGTATTAACCCCATAGGGGACTGTTGGCAGAACTATTATTTTTGCCTCCTGTTCGTGTGCGATTTTTGCCGCCGCAGTTGCAATGTGATTAGACTCAATAACATCCGAGGAATACGGTAAATGATAATTATGTGCTTCAGTTGCTCCCCAAGGTAATATGGCTAATTCAATTGATTGATCTTTGATAGTTTTCCAATTACTTTCTGCTAGCAAGTAAGGACGCATTTTAATATCCTTTATTAAAAATCTTTTACCAATTATATTATTTTTCTCTAATCAAATTGGCATATCTCGCTTTCGCACCAATCAATTCCGGTAAATCCTTATCCGCATTTTTCCAGATTTCGAGGAATTTTTCATATTGTTCGATTGCTTTGCCTTTCCAGTCTTTTTCTTCGTACAATTTAGCCAATAGGTAATGATATTTGGGATGAATTAAACGCCGGTCTTTACTGTTCGGATCGAAAGTAATCAATCGCTCATATTCGTCAATGGCTTTGTTTAACTCTCCATTCCGGTAATAAGCCCGAGCCAGAATATCCTGCAGGAATGGTATATTATTGGATAGCAATTCCTTCATTCCCATACTAACTATCCCCAATGAAGATGGTTTTTCACCAACAGCGATAGCTTCATCGAAATAGCCTTCCGCTAACATAATCTCTATACGAAGAAAGCGAGAGATGCTTGACTTTTCCTTCCAGTATGGATCCTTTTCAGATTGCTCGAGCATTAGAGGTTTTGTTTTGGCCATCCTGGCCTTTGCCGAATCAATCCACCCTTCCCTTATATCCACGTATGCAGACATCTGGATGCCGCCAATTTTATCATACAAGTATCGGTAATCTTTCACAAAATCCCGATATTCTTCAAAACAACTTCTGCTAAGTTCATACTCTTCCCTGTCAAAATAAATCCATCCTTTGATCATGGCCATAACAACTGCTCCGTATTCATGCCCTGTCGATTTCATAAGTTCTTTTGCCTTGCTGATATCTATCAGGGACTGGTTAAAATGACCGAGCAATGAATGATATAGCCCTCTCCACAAATAGCCATTTGCTTTATTACCAGGAGATGAGGCCGTTCCAATAAAATGATCGAGCCATTTCATTGTTTCCGCATAATTTTCTTTAAGCGCATAAATGTAGGCTATCTTTGGCCCTGAGCCAAAGTCAGGCTTCACTTCCAGGGCTTCCTTGAATTTTCCAATCGCTTTATCAAGCTTTCCTAATTTTAAATAGAGCTCTCCCATAGAGTCGAAAGGATTAGCATCGCCAGGAGAAACAGAGGCATATCTTTTAAAATATTCGATAGCTTTTTCAGAATTTCCCATCGCGGAGTATGTGTAAGCAAGTAAATTAATGGCAGGGCCATATTCAGGATCCAGTTCAAGCGCTTTATTAAAATTAATTATTGCTTCTTTGTACATAATTTTATACCGGTAATAAGAACCCAAAGAAGTATGGACCCGTTTCTCTCCGGGATATTTCTTCGCAATCTGTTTAAGAATTAGGAATCGTTTTTCCGGATCGTCCTCTATTCTTCCGGCATAAGCTGCTTCTATATAAAGTCTCTCCTTATCCGTTGCCTTTTCTGAAAAAGCCTTCGCTTTCTCATAAGCTTTTTCTTCCTTTTTGACATATCTTAAACTACCGTATACACGGGCAAGGTAGAGATGAACTACAGCGAAGGTCGAATCGAGTTCTACAGCTTTCTCTAAAAATCGGCGGGCATCGTCATGGTACATTTTATCATAATCTTCCCTACCTCTTAAGAAATAATTATAGGCCTCCATTAAAGGAGTGGTAATGTTAGAAATACGCATTTGAGTACCGCCAGGTGTTTTTTCAGATATCCCCACACTATTGGAAATTGCCTTGCTAAGTTCATCGATCTGGTTTTGTAGAATACTGCCAACTCCCTCACCTTTTGAGCTGGCACTTTTCAGGAGTCTTTTACTTTGCACATCCAAAACCTTAACATCGGTTGCAAAAATATCTCCCGCTTTTATAAAGGTGCCCAAGATAATAGCTTCAACACCCTCCAGGCGGCACAATTCAAAACCCAATTCTTTGTCGATAATATCCACATTTTCCCTGCCCAGTTGTTTTAACAGATCATACATACGCTCCCAGGTAATCACCCGCAGATATTTTGATTGTTCCAGACTGGTAATCAACAAATTGGGAATAGCTTCCTGCAAATAATCATAGGTTTTATCTCCGGTCTGATTTTTGAAGCTGATCACAACTATTGGTTTAGGTTCTGTGAAAGGTATTTCTTCAAATAATATTATCTTTCCCAGCGAAAGAATGATAGCTATTAAAAGAATTATTGAAGAGGTGATTACTATAGTCCTGATTCGCTTTTTCGTTGACTCCTTCTTTCCATTTTCAACGGGTTTGACAGGGATAGATGAATCAGAATCCTTTTTAAGTCGTTTTAAATCAACTAATAATTCGTCCATATGCTGATAGCGTTCTTTTGCATCTTTTGCCAGGGCTTTATTTACAATCCACTCCAGTTCCATTGGAACGCCGGCTCTCAAACCGGTCAGTGCATCTTGTGTTTCATTGATAATTGAGTACACCACCGCCTGTTCGTAATCACCTTTAAAAGGTGTTTGACCGCTAATCATTTCATAAAGCACAATTCCCACAGACCAGATATCACTTCGATGATCAACTGTTTCGCCCCTGGCCTGTTCCGGTGACATATATGCGACAGTTCCCAAAGTACTACCTGCTTTGGTAAGCTGTGTCTGACCAGAAAGTTTAGCTAAACCAAAATCTACAATTTTAGCTACTCCATCATTAGAAAGAAGAATGTTCGCTGGTTTTATATCCCTGTGAATGATTTGTTTATCGTGTGCTTTTTGTAATCCAGTTGCGATTTGAACAATTATATCCAGTGCTTCTTCCAGTTTCAAAGGTCTATCAGTAATCTTATCTTTTAGACTTTGGCCTTCAATATATTCCATAGCAATGAAGGTTTGTCCATCCCCCGGTTCCCCGGGGGCAGGCCTCGTCTCATCAATTTCGTGTATGGTGCAAATATTAGTGTGATTTAGTGCAGCTGCAGCTTTTGCTTCATGGATAAAACGTGATTTCTCTTCTTCGCTACTTAATAAATGAGGCGGTAAGAATTTCAATGCTACAAAGCGATCTAAGTTGGTATCCTGGGCTTTATACACAACACCCATGCCGCCTTCGCCGAGTTTTTCGAGGATTTTGTAGTGGGATATGATTTTGCAGATCATGATAATCTCGCAAACTGTTTTATTGAGTCTTATGGAATAGGAATCCCGTTTATATATTTATGAAGAATACTCGAAATCAAAGTCTGATATGGCAATCCTTCTCTTACCGCAATCCGCTTTAATTCCTTGAGATCACGCTCTGAAATACGAATATTTACCCGTTTATCTTTCCGAATCGTTGCCCGGGCATAGTCTCTTAATTCTTCTTTTCTATCAGATAGATTCGACCTTGATTTCCATTCACCTTTTTCAAAGGAATCCAATAATTCCTTTTCTTCTTTATCTAAATTATTCATCGTTTTTCTCCAAATAATTCTTAGTTGCCTTTCTGCTTGGGATGATTGTTTTTAAAAAAATTTCATCTTCAGATTCAACGTATAGGATCAAATGAATATATTCTACAATATTAAAAACCATCATCCTCTGTCCCGAAAATTTAACCTGATTCGGATGCTTAACATCATCTATCAGATAATTATTATCGAGATAGAAGAGGATATCCTCGAAACAGATACCTCTATTTTTTCTTAACCACTCATTTTTTTCTCTGTTCCAATTTATCAGTTTCATTTAAAGAATTTATGGCATTGTGTGCGTTTTGGCAACAAATATTTGAAATAACTTCTTTGGGATATAATTTTTTTCTGATGACTATTAAATTGTCAGATTTAAAATGATTTTATGATATAAGTTAGAAGGGGTATCGGCCAATGCTAACAGGAGCCGTGTGTAACCAAAATGTGAATTCATGCCACGACGGCAGGCTTCCTGTTGAGCAGATTGTTATACCGCATTACCTCTTATATCAATTTAAAATATAACAGTAGAAACAATATTTATTAATGCTGATAAAATCAATAATACAATTACTATCAATTAATCAGGAAATTCATCCTCAAAGGATCCCAGGCCGGAATCTTGTTTGGTTTCTTTTCCAATAATTTCAGGTCTTCTTTTTTAATAAATTTTTTATCAATGATAATAGTGAAAACATATTTGTTAAACCAGCTATCATACATTGTCCAGTATCCTTTATTCCCCTTATCACTACCCCATGAATTTTCTACACGCCATTTGAGAGCTTTTTCATCAGTTATATCAGCACCAACCAAAACCATCGCATGGTTTGCCACACTTGCTCTGTAACGGATGCGGTCCGCTTTATTCATTTTATCTTTGATACTATAAAGCGATTCATAGTCATAAATATCAGCTGCCATTATGCCATGATCAAGTTCCATTTGCCAGCCGGCATCTGCCCCAAACCAAACCGGGGTACTGTCTTGCAAAGAGGCGAGTGCATATAATTTTAATTGTTCGATATCAAGATTTATAAAATTCATATCCGGTTTTTCAGTCATATTGCTGCAAAAATTAATTTGATACTGATCATTGTAGGGAAACGATGGATAATCACAAATAATCACATATTGGTTTAAGTCGAGGCCTACGACATCACTATAAAATTCGAGTGGAGTATATTTTTTTTCAATCAAATCACCTTCTTTATCTTCAACCCTCCAGGTAAAATTTTCCGGTGGTATTCCAAAATGAAGAATTAGTAACCGGTAATAAACCTTCAACATTTCTAGTTTGCGTTCTCTTAGAGATCTTACGGTTTTACCTTCTCGAGCCATTTCTCTTAATTCAACAGCATTCTGTCTTGCCAGATTAACCATTGTTTTATTTATCATACGTGAATTGCTGGTATTTTCTGTTTCGGGCATCAACTCCTTTGGTAGCACACCATATTTTTCAATCAGATTTACGGCATAATTCCACCACCCGCCGTCAGGAATAGGGTTGCTCAGAATGGCCTGTAACTCCCGGTCGTCGATATCACGATCCCGGGTCTCAATTATTGTTTCCAGAAAATAATTTGCCTTATCCAGTTTATCCCAGAAAAACAAATAGGCTTGTGAAAATTCAAAGGAAGAAAGTCTGAATTTTTCGATTACTTTCGGTCGCATTAAATTCAGAGCGGCAAACATCCAGCAACGACCGGTTTTTTTTTGATTGGTTATACCTTCGACATCAATTTTTAAGTTAAAAACATCATTATGCCTGTTAAGAAGCTCACGATTAAGGACAAGTTTTTTAATATCGTTATTCGTAATTGAATTCATCAATGCTTTCTGAGTATTGCCCATTTTAAATGAAGCCTGCAATTGGGTAATGGTTTTTTGTTCTAAATTTTTATTCTCTTCAGCAAAACACAAAGAAGAAAATTGCAGAACAAATATCATTGCCAGAAACATACTAAGGGATAGTTTTTCTTTCATGACTTTCCTTTCATTGTTGAAGATTGGTTAAATTAAACTTAGGAAAATTTAAAATATATTAAACCGATAATATTTGAATTTTTATTATTTTCACAATGCAAAACATTTCATTTTATATATCGCTGGAACAACTTAAACTTTAATTAGAAATAATTAATAGACGGTATAACGTTCAGCGGTTGAGCGGCGGCGTTCAAGTGCCAACAGCTTCACGCATGCCGCAGCTATAGCCGTACGATTCGAACCGTTTGTTAGGTGTTCTCATATATATTTTGGGCTTTTGAAAGATCCTCTAAACTAATTACACCTTTAATATTCCAATAAACTGGTCCAGCTACTTCTAAAAAAGCGTTACCTATTATGAAAAATATTAATGGAATCCAATACACAGAAAAAAGAATTTCTACACAATTTGAAAGTGAATCAATAAAAGATATTTCACTGGATAGAATACTTATTGTAACATAAATTCCGAGTGCACCAGAGAGTGACCAATAACCAAATTCGAACACACCAACTATTATCGCCCAGATCATACTCTTTTTATCAAAATTGGAAATAATATTACCTACAGTAAAACCTTGAATAATTGATAGAAATGGAGAAAATAGAATAATCCCTAACAAAAAATAAATGAACACAGCAGGTATAATAATTATTAATATGAATGTGAGTGATGTGTACATATATTTCTTTGCAATCCAAAGATTAAGTAAATTCTTAAAAGGGGGATATTGAAATTTTTGAATTTGTTTTTTTACAAATAACTTGTTCATTTTATAAGCAAACTTATTCTTTTTCCTAATAAGAATTATTCCAATAAGTAGAGTAATCCAGATGATTAGATAAAGAATAAAAAAAATTGTGAACACGCTAATAGGCTTCAATTTAGTTCCTATTTATGGACACCTACTATAATTAGCTGGACGAATAGGTCTGATATAAAAATTGTAATTATTAATACTAAATAGACTTTTTCTTCGCCATATAGTGTAAAATATAGCTCTTATAGGCGGAAAAAACTTCATACAAAGGGACCGATGGTCAGATGGGCTCGAGCGGAAATATTATGAATTAGTTTATCGAACAGGTCATGTCCTGACCACAACACAGGGGTGATTTGATTTTCCCGTGGCCATTTGGACATTTTGAAACATGTACTTCTGATCCATCATCCAATTTCAAAACATCATGAACCAGTGGTGCATCACATTTCGCACAAGTTGCATTAACAGCCATACCGCATTTTGAACATGCATAAGTTGCCATTTAAATTCCTCCTGTAATTAATATATGAACAATTGCATAGGATAAATTAGTTTAATGATAAATTATATTCAATCTATTATTATTTAAACTGAATTAATCTCAAAATTTTTTTCCATTATTTTCCATTCCTAATTATAAATAAAAACCAGTCGATAATCAGAACAAATTAACAAGAATTTTTCTATTACCGTATAAGTACAATTCAACAGGAGATATAAATATGACTTTTAAATTCAGATCTTTAAGCAGCCTGTTTTTTGTCATCATTGCTGGTCTTATTCTTTACCCCGGTTGCAGCAGTGACAGTAATCCCGCTGCTCCGGAAAAAACCACCGGTACATTAAAGACAGTAATATTGAGTGCTTCGAATTCTTCCGGTATTGTAAACGCAAATGTGGTACTTTATAATGCGGACAACAATGAAGCGATCTTGAGAAAGTCATCAGATGGTAATGGAGAGTGTTCATTTGAATGTGATCCGGGAAACTATTTTGTCAGAATTTCAGCACAAGGTTATAATCCATCACCACCTGAGAATAATGCACCAGTCCCTTTTGCCGTTGACAAAGGTGAAACAATATCAAAAGAATTTTATCTTAAACCCCTGGATGTTTTACAACCGGGTCAAATTTCTGGTTATGTTAATCCGGTAATAAATAATGTGTTGGTCATTGCAGAAGAAACAGACGGTTCCAGATATTCCACAGTAACCGGACCTGATGGGTATTTTGTTCTGTTCAATTTGCCCTATGGTGGTTATTCTTTATATGCCTATAAAGCAGGATATGTAGCGGAATCAAATCCGGAGAAAGTGATCTCTTCAAGCGCACCTTCTGTTTCGGCAACAATTACACTCAAACAAACCAGCGGCGCAACATTGCAGGGAAAAGTTACTTTTCTCGCTTCAGAAAATTCAGTAGTGGATATATCTTTGGTTGATTCAGCTACATTTTCGGCTATCCCGGGTCTATCAACTTTTAGTGATACGTCAGGATTAGATTATGAAATAACGAATGTTCCACCTGGTATATTTCTTGCCTGGGCATCCTTCAAGAATGACGGGTATGTAATGGACCCGGATTGGATTTTTAAAAATCCTGGTGTTCTTAGTGTATCTTTTGTAGAAGACGATACCGTAGAATTAAATTTCAGTGTAACTGATGCGGTAATAATAAATTCACCTACAAATCCTCCGGATTCTATATATGCGGTAATTGCAGATTCAACCACACCCACTTTCAGTTGGGATGAATACCCCTCCGCTAAGGAATATATCATTGAAGTCAGGAAAATGAATGGAGAAATTATTTGGGGCGGATTCAATGCGGATGGATCAATAAAGCATCATAAAATAGACGCACAAACATCAAGTGTGTTATTTAATTTTGATGAGACAGCAATTGAAACACTTCAACCAGGTGAAATCTACCAATGGAAGGTTTATGCCGATGATGCGCGTGATGATGGTATTCAAACCTTGATTTCTGCAAGCGAAGATTTACTGGGTATATTTGAAATACCGTAATTGATATGGAGGATTTTTAACGATTAAGGGATCACAAGGAATTGTGATCCCTTTTTTTAATTGTACATATTTTTTCCTATTTATTACCAGCTTCAATTCTGATAAAACTCAGGCATTCATAAAATATAATAGGTAATTTTTCTATTCAAATTTGACTATAATTTAAAAAAAATCCAGGTATTGAGAGACTTGGTTTTAACTCGTAAATACTCAGAATCTGTATAAAATGTTCAAACAAATAATACTTGCTTTTAAAAATGGTATCTGTTCTATATCAATCTTAAAAATCCGAAATGGTATGAGAAATGGAAATACTAATTATTAAAAATATCAATCTAGCAGATGTTTCTGATACAATTTCTCCGAAGGAGAAAAATATTATAGCATAGGGCAACGCCCTATGAACTGAATTACAACCAAAATAAATTCCCTGAAAGGGAATAATAATTTGTGTAATCATTACAGGAAGAATAAATGGCCCAAAGGAATGATGAAATATGCAACCCTTTCAGGGTTGTTCTAATTTGTGGGATTACTCACACAGGGCGGTGCCCTGTCCTAAAATCGAAAGGTCGAAGGATCTTCTCGTGGTTTATGAGGTGTCTACAATTTCAAATGACCCGAAGGTGGGTATCACTGGTTCTTATATTTGTCTTGTTATTGGTGGGGGCAAATCCTTTTTAGAGGAAAAGCATCTCACACGGTCTGTGCAGAATTCGTGATGATAAAATATAACAACGGCGAGAAATAGGTAAAGAAATCAGAACTGAAACAATATGCGATAATTTTCGAATTATATGTCATAAGTATAAAAAGTTTCAGTAAGCAAAACCAATTGTGTTATCTTGTTAATAGGTAAAAATGCGGGTACGATTTCTGATTTTTTTCAGGCCCAGCCTTATTTTGGCCAGGAACCATCGCGAAAAACCGTGGCAAAATTGCTCACTTCTGAGGAAGCGCTTTACTGCCTGGTCATCTGTTATGACGACTACCAGAATATTGAACAGAAAAAAGGCAAACTCGATGATGGTGGTGGTGATATTGTCTCCCTGA
>JAGLYF010000308.1 GCA_023132435.1 Calditrichia bacterium
ATTGATCTCTTCTCGTAGTTCGTTGATCTTTATTTCTCTATTTACAGTAGCTTCATAAAAAATTTCAAGCTCAGTCATTCTCTTTTTTAGTGCTTCTTCCGCCTGCTTGCGTTCAGTAATGTTTTCAGCAACTTTTATATAATTAGTAATTTTGCCTTGTTTATTAAAAATTGGTGAAATGGAAGCAGCTTCCCAGAAGAATTCACCATTTTTCTTTTTGTTATGAAATTCTCCGTGCCACTCTTTACCGGAAGATATTGTATCCCATAAGTCTTTATATATTTCATCAGGCAACTCACCGGATTTCAGAATTCTGGGATTTTCACCTATAGCTTCTTCGCTGGCATATCCTGTTAGTTCAGTAAATTTTGGATTCACATATTCCAAATTTCCTTTCAAATCTGTAATGGCAATTACGGAAGGACTTTGTTGTACTGCTGTGGAAAGTTTTCTGATCTGTTCTTCCGCCCATTTACGTTCCTTTTCAATTCTTTTCTTTTCTAATGCGTTCAGAACTGCCGGGCCTAAGCGTTTGATATGTTCTTTGATCACATAATCATCAGCACCGGCTTTAATACATTCAACGGCTGTATCTTCATTCATGGAACCGGTTAAAATAACAAAAGGAGTAGAGAGGAATTTTTCCTGCGTAATCTTTAAAGCTGATAAACCATCGAAAGTAGGCAGTTGATAATCAGAAATAATAAGGTCAGGTTTGAATGTCCTTAGGGACTGAACAAAACCCTCTTCCGTATCTACTACCTGGACAGTATAGTCTTTCAAAACTGTATTCAACTCCCTTCGGGCAAGTTCCGCATCAGAAGGAATATCTTCTAAAATCAGTATGTGTAATTTTTTTTCCATAGCATACTTCCCTTTTAAAATAGTTTCTAAATTGATAAAACAGCTGCTATTTTGGATTTTCGTTTACCACTAACCAGTATAAGCCTAATTGCTTTATCGTTTCTACGAAATTATCAAAATCAACCGGTTTAACAACGTAGCTATTAGCACCCAAATCGTAGGCAGTGGCAATATCCGGGTCTTCTTTTGAAGAAGTGACAATAATCACCGGTATTTTCCGGGTCCGGTCATCTGTTTTCACTTGTTTTAATACTTCCAGGCCGTCTACTTTGGGCAGTTTTAAATCCAAAAATATTACCTTCGGCGATCCGGATGGATCTCTGCCGGTATATTGACCTCGGCAAAAAATAAAATCCAGTGCCTGCTCACCATCTTCGAGTACAATCAGACTGTTAGCCAGCCGATTCTCCCTCAAAGAGCGAACCATTAATTCAGCATCATTGGGATTGTCTTCAACAATCACGATTTCAAATTCGTGTTTCATTTTTTAGATCTCCCCATTTTTAGATAATGAAAAGTAAAATGCGGCACCCTTATCCACTTCGCCCTCCGCCCAAACTTTACCGCCGTGGCGATGAATGATACGCTGTACTAAGGCCAGCCCTACGCCGGTACCTTCGAATTCTTTTTCGCTGTGCAGGCGTTGGAATACACCAAAAAGTTTATCCTTATATTTCATATTAAATCCGGCACCGTTATCTTTTATACAATAAGTTAATTTATTTTCTTTTTCCTGGCAAGTAATTGAAATAACGGCTTGATCGCGATTAGCTGAAAACTTGATCGCGTTGGAAATGAAATTCATCCATACCTGGCGCATCATATTCGTATCGCCTTTTACTTCGGACAAATCGGCAATGGTAAAGGTAATCCGTTTACGCAATTTCGCATTAGTTGCTTCATAGTATATTGCTTTTGCCATATTTTTCATGTCAATTTCGGAAAAGTTCATGGATGTGCGCGCCATACGGGAAAAGGTAAGCAAGTCATCGATAAGCTGTCCCATTTTCTGGGAATTAGACTGAATAATCATTCCCAACCTTTTGGCTTCTTCGTCTAATTGTGAAATGTAATCATCCATTAAAATGCGGGTAAATCCATCAATAGCGCGCAATGGCGCCCGCAAATCGTGCGACACGGAATAAGAAAAAGCTTCCAGTTCTTTGGTACGTTCTTTTACTAATTCTTCGAGATGCTCACGGTGTTTTTTCAGTTCTTCTTCCGCCTGCTTGCGCTCGGTGATGTCGCGAAATATTTCGAGCTTCGAGATACTGCCATCGGGATTTCTAAACGGGGTATCAATCAGGTCATACGTCCTCTGATTTTTAGATGAATACCATTCCCAGCGAACGGTTTTTCCCAATAGAACATCCGATATCTTACACCATGGACAAACTTTTATTCGCCTGTGTAAATATTCATAGCATTTATGTCCATTTGCAGGACCAAACTCCAATTTTATTACCGGATTAATATATTGAATTTCGTATTCCATATTAACTATGTAGACACCATCTTCCATAGATCCTAATATGTTTTTAAAATTATCATGTTCCAATTGAAGTGCTTTCTCTGCCCGTCTGCGATCCTTATTTTCTTTTATGAGTTGTTGATTGCTCTGCCTGAGTTCGGAAGTTCTTTCTTCAACTTTTTGCTCCAATCTATTTTGGGATTCTTTTAGTTCAATTGTACTTATGTTTAGTTTACGATTCAATCTGATTACATAAATCACAACAGCAATAAGAACTATAACACTAATAAACCCAAGCAGAATCCAATACCAGTATTGTTGGATAAGACTGGCCAGGGTGATTTTTCCCAGGTCTTCATAAGGGCTGACACGGAGTTCTTTAAGGCAGTCATGCACCCGTTGATAGTGATGGGGGGTTGTCCATCCGGCGATACCTGCAGCTCTGGCTGCCTCGCTATCGGAGGGCATACTCAGCAAAGCGATAGACACTTGCTGCGATAGTTGATCAGATGTGTGTTTAACCCTGGCAAAGGGCCATTCAGGGTAAAGGCGGGTACTGAGCAACAAAGGAAAATTATCAGGATGTTGCTGATTTAATATAGCAAAATTTTTAATATTTATCTTGCCTTCTTTATTCATTTTTTCAAGGATACCAGTACGGACGGTACCTGCATCTACCTGCCCTTTTTGAACAGCATACACAACCTTGTCGTGTGTGTCACCGAATTGCATATCTGCAAAATTCCGGTAAGGATCGATACCATAATCCTTAAATTCTCTCTGGGCCATTCTCCATCCGCCAAAAGAAGTTTCGTGGACTGCCATGAATGATTTATTTTTTAGGTCATCCAGATTATTGATGTCCTTTCGGTTTTTACTAGTGAATATAACACCGCCAAATTGGTTAAAAGCCTGTTCTTGCCACAAATCATTCAAAGTGGCAATTCTATCTACACCATACAGATACTCCAATTCAACATAAATAGAGGAATTTTCCAACACAAAATCAACTTCGCCATTCTCAACAGCTTCGTATATTTTTTCAAAATCTAATGGAACAATAACAAATGTATATTCCGAAATCCGGGTACTCAGGTATTCCGCTGTCGGCGTCCATCTTTTCACGGTCTCTTCTGCCCCTCTAAGTGCCAACACACCAATCCTGACCTGCATTTCCTGGCTATAGGCAATAGAGTGTACTAACACACAGAAGAAAAAAGCAGTTAAAACCGCCCATTTTCGGTTAATAATAAAACTAAGTTTTTGTTTATTATTCATTTTTTAAACCTTTTGTTTTAAAATTTAACCAAATCTTATTTTTTTGGTAAGGAAAGATAAAAAATTGCACCCTTATTCACTTCTTCTGCCCGATATTATCATCTTTTCTTTTTAAGATATTCGCCCCACCTGTCATTACATATATAATTTGTTTATCCATATAATTCTTCCGGATGATTAAAAAGACATGCAAAATATTCATCAAAGCCGTTTGAACTAATCGAGAATAATTTTTTGAGATTTTTTTCTCAAGCATTGATAATCTGTTACCCGAAAAATTGCAGCTTCTTTGTTCCCGCAGGTATTCTAATGTTTTATTAATTTTTTGCTTCATTTTTTTAAAACAAATTACACAATTCAAATCAGGATGTTAAATAAACCCCCTAAAAATCATTGTAAATAAATTTATTTAATTTCATGGTCTCACTCACTCCATTATATGGTAAATAACCAACTCTGTCTTTACCATACAAGTATTATTACGTTATTAAACATGATAAAGCTTAATGCTAGAAAAAGCAAGATATTTAAATGAAGGCTTTTTTGTTTTTTCCCATTCTGGCGTAAGGTAAATATGGTAAATATTTTTTTATTACCCGCTTGGAAATATAATGGCAATTAATTAGTTTTTAGCAATGATAAAAGATTAAACAACGAGGGAATGCATATGAAACGTATTATTATATTTTTACTCAGTTTGCTGTTTTTGGCAGGATGCAATGAAATAACCGTTATGAGCTATAATATTCATGCAATGCGGGGCATGGATGGTGTTATAGATGCAGAGCGTATCTGTGATGTGATCATGGCAGAAAAGCCAGATTTGGTAGCCTTGCAGGAGGTGGACCAGCTTACCGAGCGCAGTGGATACATGGATGCCCTGGCCATCATGAAGGAACGTTGCGATATGGATGGTATTTTTATGAAAACCTTTGATTATCAGGGTGGTGGATTTGGAAATGTCATCTTATCCCGTTTTCCCATTATTGAGCAACGAGTGGTAAATCTTCCGGCCCGGGAAAATTATGAAGCACGTTTACTGATGATGATCAGCTGTGTGACAGATCGCGGAGATACTGTTCATTTTTATAATACCCATTTAGATCATCATTCCGGGGATTCCGACCGGCCCGTTCAAATGGCTGCCATCATTGATATAGTTACATCGGATAACGCTACCGTAATCCTGGCGGGTGATTTAAATTGTCAGCCAGGCAGTAAGCCGTTGAATGCCCTGGACAAGATATTGATCCGCTGTGTATCAGAAGAAAAAACCTATCCGGCGAATGTTCCGGAACGCATCATTGATCATGTTTATTATAATGTAAATGGCGGGTTGCAATGTAAAAGCATCTATGTTGTTAACGAAACTGTGGCATCTGATCATCGGCCGATCGTGGCGAAGTTCAAAA
>JAGLYF010000309.1 GCA_023132435.1 Calditrichia bacterium
ATTTATATGTGAGAAATGTTAGTAAATTAGTTATTGAATTAACTGAGATTCTATTGAAAATAAATTTCCCCCCATAATTTTTTATCTAATCCATTGTTTTTTCAATATTTCTGTGCAATCTGTGTAATCAGTGGTAAATTATTCAGGATTAATGATTAAGACGATTTTTTTTGTCATACACATCAAATATCAGATGATAAATCCTATTAAAAACGCACACATGTGCTATAGTCTGATTCTGTTTTACTTATTAGTGTTTAGAACATAATTCACGAATTCCATGAATATCTATTAAAAATTCGTGGATCAATTCGTGCTAGTTCGTGTAATTCGTGGACCCATCTTGAAAATTTTTATTAATTTTAATATTATACTTTTTTATTCTTCTGATTAATGCATCCCTGGATATTCCCAAAAGCACTGCCGCCTTTTTTTGGTTGAAGTTTGTTTTTTTCATTGCTTCTCTTATAAGGTACAATTCGTTTTCAAAAATATTTAAACCGGGTGATTCATTATTTTCAGGAAGAACATTTTTATTGGTAATTGGAAAATCTGAAACGGTTAACTGATCATTGCCGGATAGAATAAAGGCACGCTCGATCATGTTTCTGAGTTCCCGGACATTTCCGGGAAAATAGTAGGATTTCAAATGATCCAGTACATCGGGTTCTATAACAGGAATCGGTTTATTCTTCCTTTTCGCGAAATACTCTACAAAATAATTGAGTAAGGATTCAATATCTTCCACCCTTTCGCGCAGTGGAGGTATAGCTATGGTAACGGTATTGATACGATGAAGAAGATCTAGTCTGAATTTCTTTTCTTCAATAAGCTGATCGATATCCTGGTTTGTCGCAGATATTAAACGAATATCAACATCGATTTCTTTGTTACTTCCTACTCTTTTTATTTTTTTCTCCTCCAGGGCTCTTAGTAATTTTGCTTGTAAGCCAAAGGGCATGTCGGCAATTTCATCCAAAAATAAAGAGCCGCCATTAGCAAGTTCAAAAATACCTTTTTTATCTTCCTTTGCATCTGTAAACGACCCCTTACGATGTCCGAAAAACTCACTCTCAATAAGCGAATCAGGAATTGCGGAAGAATTTACAGGAAAGAATACATCTTTATTTCTTTCACTGGCATGATGAATTATGCGGGCAATAATTTCCTTCCCGGTTCCATTCTCACCGGTGATCAATATACTCACATCCCTGTCTTGTCCTGATTTTAATGCGGTTTCAAGAACGCGTTTAATTTTTTTACTGGTCCCTATTAAATTCTTTTCTATTCTATTTTCAAGATCCCTCGAAATCAGGGAACTCCGGTTTTCGACCAATTGTAATTGATTCTGTAATCTCAGGAATTTCCCTGTTCTTTCGATTGCTAGTTGTATATCAAGAAAGCTGAAGGGTTTTTTGATAAAATCAACAGCTCCGAGATGCATTGCTTTGATAACCATGTCCATATCCCCATGACCGGTTATCATAATCACTTCAACATGCGGATATAACGACTTGATCTTTTTTAATAAATCCAGACCATTCATCTCTGGCATGAGAACATCGGAAATCAATATGTCGATTGGATCACGATTGAGTATTTTAATGGCTTGGGTGGGAAAATAGGCAGATTGTGCATTATACCCTTGTTTCATCAGATATGTAGAGACTTTGTCGGCAATTTTTCTTTCGTCATCAAGTATCAGTACTCTTAAGGCATTCATACAATTCTCCATATATCATTTTATCTGGTGTGAAAATTATAAATGCAAATACTTTGTATCATATCAATTCCCCCTTAGAAAAGGGGGGTAGGGGGTTGTAATTCGTTCCAAATAACGAATTTTATCAGAAATCATTTCTAATGTGTCACTGATATGATTTATTATATAATATCAATCGAAACGCATTACTTCCAGGCCAATTTCTCTCTCTTCATCATATTTTTATTTTTCATTATGAGTAATACCGTCTATCTCGATTATTTAGAGCAATTTACAGCAATAAAAATCAACGATATAGTTATCTATAACTTAAAACAACCCCCTAGCCCCCTTTTTTAAGGGGGAACTTAATCGTTAATCAATCCTGATAAGGCCCATGAAATTATTTTTAATAAATCTTATTACGCTGCCTGAGCAGAGATCATCAAAAACGGTGTCAAAATAAATAACAATGAGAGCAGAAGAGATAATTACTTTTTTGGGGAATCCGGATCCATAAGTTTTTCTTTTTGTAGATTTAACATATACGAAAAAGCTGCATTATGTTCATTGGGGATCTCACCTGAAAGGATCGCCTCCTCGATGATCTTTTTGATTTTGCCGACTTGTGGACCAGGGGAGAGATTGAACAAGGTCATGATCTCATTCCCGTTAACAGGGCATTTAAAAGCGCGTAATTTATCTTTTTCTTCTACCTCCATCGCCTTTTCCAGCACGATCTCATAATTATGCAGATACCGTTTCACTTTCTCTGGATTTTTTGAGGTAATATCGGCGCGGCAGAGTAGCATGAGATCATCGAATTCATCACCAGAAAAAAAGAGCAACCGCCGGATAGCAGAATCGGTTACTTCCTCACTGACCAAAGCCATCGGACGTAAATGTAATCGCACAATTTTACGAACATAGTCAATCGTATCATTCGCATATTTTAATCTATGCAAAATTGATGCCGACATTCTTTCCCCAACGACTTCATGACCATGAAATGTCCAACCGGTTTTCTTATTAAACCGTTTTGTTTGTGGTTTGGCGATATCATGAAAAAGGGCAGCCAATCTCAGGTTTAAATTATCAGTATTCAGGGCAATGTTATCCAACACCTCCAGTGTATGAAAATATACATCTTTGTGATGATGAGACTCTCGTTGTTCCACTCCCTGCGTATTGATCAATTCTGGCAAAAAGAACTTCAATAAACCACTCCGATCGAGAAGATTTATTCCGAGCGAAGGTTTATTGGTCATTAATATTTTGTTGAATTCTGCCGTTATTCTTTCCTGGGAAATTATTTTTAACCGCTCTGCGGTCTTAATAATTGCCTGAAAAGTCTCTGGATCGATTGTGAAGTTGAATTTGGTTGAAAAACGGATGGCCCGCATCATTCGGAGTGGATCATCTGAGAAAGTTTGTTGTGGTTCCATTGGTGTGCGGATCAGACCGGCTTCTAAATCCATTTTTCCATTGTATGGATCTGTAATTTGCCCAAACCGCTCAGGGTGGATATCCATGGCTAGTGTGTTAATTGTAAAATCACGCCGGCTAAGATCAGACATGAGATCAGCCTTCTTTACCGCCGGTTTGCGGGAATTTTCCTGATATATTTCTGTTCGTGCGGTTGCAAATTCAAGTTTGTGACTTTGATACTGGAGCATACAGGTACCAAATCGCGGATAAGTTACCAAGGATCCGGCACGTGTTCTTTTTTTTAATTCTTCACTAAATTTTATAGCATCACCGACAACTACAAAATCAATATCAAGACCATCACATCCAAGCAATAGATCCCGAACATATCCTCCGACTATATAAACAGGCATCCTAAGCTCTGTTCCCAGAGCTGATATTTTGTCAAATAAATTTCTGGACTTTTTTTTGATTTTATTTATCATTAATTGAGATACCTGAAGA
>JAGLYF010000031.1 GCA_023132435.1 Calditrichia bacterium
ACGATAATAAAGATCTTCCCGGAACTTTCCATCACGAACAGCTTGCTCAATATTTGAATTTGTTGCAGCGATTATTCGCACATCGATACTTATTTCTTTTTGACCGCCAACCCGCCTGATTTGTTGCTCTTCTAACATCCGAAGTAGTTTAACCTGCAAAGGCAAGCTAAGATCTCCGATTTCGTCAAAGAAAAATGTGCCTTGATTGGCAAATTCAAGAAGACCGGGTTTTGTTTTTACCGCACCGGTAAAAGCCCCACGCTCGTGGCCGAACAACTCGCTTTCGAAAAGGTGCTCAGGCAGCGCCCCACAGTTTACCGGAACGAATGGGTTTGTAGATCTTTTACTCATACTGTGGATGGCCCGGGCGATTAATTCTTTACCGGTTCCGCTTTCCCCTGTGATCAAAACACTCAAATCACCGGGTGCGATCTTGTAAACTATTTTAACTGTTTCATCCATTTGTTTACTCTGGTATACCAGTCCGGTAATTTCCCAGGGTTTTTTTCCGGGTTTTTCAGTATCAGTCTTCTCGATTGATTTTGTTTGAATTGCTCTGTCGATACAGGCAAATAATTTCTTTGAAGTGAAGGGTTTTTCCAGAAAATCAAAGGCACCTTCCTGAATGGCTGCGACACTGGTCTCAATCGTCCCGTAACCTGAAATGAGAATCACTTTTGCCTCTGAATTTCGTGCTAAGGCGCTTTTGAGGATATCTATTCCTGATACTTTTCCCATTTTCAGATCAGAAATGATCAAATCAAAATCATTTTTCTTGACAATTTCCAGAGCCCTATCTGCATCCTGAGCCAGATCAACCGAGAATTCCTTTCGCTGAGAAAGAATCTTCTGCAGACTATGCAACATTTCAGGTTCATCATCAATTATTAAAATTTTGATCATTCCTGCGACTCCACAATCTGGAAGATTATTTGGAAGGAAGTGCCAGCGCCGGGAGCGCTTTCACAGGTAATTTGTGCATTATGATTCTTACAAATATTTTTTACGATATATAGTCCCAAACCAGTTCCTTTATCGGCAGATTTTGTTGTGAAAAAAGGTGAAAATATTAAATCCTGAATACCCGGATCCATTCCAGGTCCGTTGTCCTTAATCGACCAGAGAATTTTGTCTGTGTCAAAATTCTGTAAGACGATGGTGATTTTGCCACCAATTTCCATAGCATCAATAGCATTATTAACCAGATTCGTAAATACTTGTTCCAATTGGGTTGCATCGCCCAAAATTTCAGAATTTGTACATTGATACACCTTTTCAACATTTATTTTGTTTTTTGCTAAACGTGGTCCCAAAATATTTAAGCAATCTTCGCTGATCTTTTGCAGATTTGTCCGATGGAATTCTTTGGGTAGTTTTTTACTGTATTTTAAAATACTACCGGTAATTTTTGATATCTTATTAATTTGATTTGTAATCACATCCAGATCTTCATTGTATTTTTTTAGATTGGGATATTTTTCAAGATCCATCTGAATAAAATCGGCACGGGACATGACAATACCGGCAGGATTATTTATCTCATGGGCCATCTCCGCTGCCAGCTCACCGAGTGTCACCAATTTGTCAGCACGCTGTAGCTGTTCAAAGTGAAGTTCGTCTATTTTTTGTTTTGATTCCGTGAGATTTAAGACCATGTTGTTAAAATGGCTTTCCAATGTACCAATTTCATCCGGTTTTTTTGCCGGCAATTGTACTTCCAAATTACCTCTCTCCACATTATCAAGCGCTTTCTTAAAACGACTTAACGGTCTGTTTATGAAGAAGTTGAACAGATAATAAAATCCAAAAAACAAGATTAATATGACCGCTATTGCCAAAAATATCATGTGTAGGGAACCGGTATGAAAAAATCTCTCGGCCTGGGTTAAATTGGTATCTACATCCAGATAGGCGATGATTGGATCAGATCCATGGCATTTTTGACACTCTTTTCCGTTTATTATAGGTCGTGTTACAGAATAAATGCGTTCTTCTTCAATGAGCGTTATTCTATTTTGATTGATATTATCCAGATTAACGTGCCCGGGTGAGATCATTTGGATGTTTCGCCCATTCTCCGTATGGTTCGAGGAATAGGTGATCCGGCCATCTTCTTTAAAAAGGCGGATATGGTCAACACTCTCATTTCTCGAGATGTTATCCAGGATAGTTTGGACATGTTTTGTCCGGCCCATACGCATGGCATTAATCAGACAGTTGTTTACGACATCAATGGTTGATTCAAGCATGATCCTTGATCTCTGATCAAAATTTTCCTGCAGCTGGATGATTAAGAATGTGATTGGGATGCCCACACTTAACAGAATAAAAATAGTCGTGAAAAAGATAAACTTTGTATTGATTGTTTTTAACATGGCGGAAATATAAACAATATACCATTAAACATCTAAACATCACATAAAAAAGCAGGCAAACTGTCGCATTTTTGTCACACTGGGACAGGTTTATCACAAATTATCGGGCTTAAGATTTCAAAAAATTTAATCAAAATAAAAACGGCCAAAATATCAGTAACAATACTACACAATAATAAGCAATATTATTCATAATCGTGTGAATTAAATTTTTAAAAGGTGATTGTATCATATTTCACTTTGGCATATCAATTGCATAGAATCCGGGGAATGAGAACGATTTTGATAAGTAATGATGCGGAACTCCTGTCGATGATTGAGAAGTCCGGTTTGAGTTTGAAAGAGTATAAAGAGTATAAGGAGGATGTATGTGTAAAACAGTATTGCTACTAGGTTTGTTTGTTTTTGTCGGGCTCGGTTTTGGACAGACCTATGTGGGATCGGATGCCTGTAAAGGCTGTCATTCAGCCAAATTTGATGACTGGGTCGCATCGGGCCATCCCTACAAATTTACGGTAACACCTGGCACAACCGAACCGTCTTATCCAGCTTATGCGGTCAATTTTCAAAGCACCTGGATGGATAGTCTTGGGGATGGATCACACGACTGGTCCGATATAGGCGGTGTGATTGGTGGTTTTGGCTGGAAAGCCCGGTTCGTTGGATCGGATGGCCATCTAATCGGAACCGCGGGCAGCTCATTTGAGGATGCCGGTATGGGCCATAATCAGATTAACTTCTTCGGTGGTGAATTTCATGGCTGGGTCAATTATAATTCTTCTAAAGAGGTCGTTTATAAATATTCCTGTTTCAAATGTCATACCACCGGCGGTGATACAAGCGGTAC
>JAGLYF010000310.1 GCA_023132435.1 Calditrichia bacterium
ATAATATTGTATATCGTTGAGCGGAATATCGGTCAATTTCTGAAGAGTTGCTTCCGCTTTTTTCCCCTGGACGGCAATCTGAGTAGTCTCATCGCTGACATCTTTTATATCACATCCTGGTATTTTATTTTCCTGTAACCACTGAAAATCCTTGTCCTTATTGGCGGCATTAACAACAAGTAAAAAGTGATCAGGATACCGGTATACGAGTAAATCATCAACAATTCCACCATCCGGATAGCACATCGCAGAATATTGTACCTGTCCGACAGCTAACGCGGCTGCATTATTAATAGTTGCCTTTTGCACCATATCAATGGCATTATCTCCCCGGATCTCAATTTCACCCATATGAGAAACATCAAACACACCGACTGTTTCTCTCACCCGGCGATGTTCAGCGCGGATGCTGTGATATTGAATGGGCAAATCAAATCCGGCAAAAGAAACCATTTTTGCATTTAATTTGAGATTTATGGCATGTAATGCGGTTTTTTTCATCATAACTCCTTGATACTCGTTTCTCGGCTCTCGGTACTCGGTACTCGCTGCTCGGTGCTCGATTTTGGTTAAGTACGATTTAGTCCCCACTTAACAAAGAGCCTGTCCCGCAACTGCGGGAGGGCTAGGGGGTTGTTATTACACCCCCCTTAATCCCCCCTTGATAGGGGGGAGATCGATCTCTGCTATCCAGCATCCCCGATAAAAAATATCTCCTTCCAGTCGACTTATCGGGGCCAAATCATCCACGATTTGGCCAGCATCCAGCATCCAGTATCCAGCATCCAGTATCCAGATTATTCTTTACATCTAACTTTACGTGTGGCCTCAATTTCCGTTTTGAGATATTGACCTGTATATGATTTTTTATATGCCGCGACCTGTTCGGGTGTACCGGTTACGACAATTTCACCTCCCTTATCACCACCCTTCGGTCCGAGATCGATAATCCAGTCCGCTGTTTTTATCACATCAAGATTATGTTCTATGATCACTACCGTATTCCCCCGGTCTACTAATCGGTTCAATACCTTTAACAGCATATTGATGTCTTCAAAATGCAAGCCGGTGGTTGGTTCATCTAAGATATAAAAGGTCTTACCGGTCCCGATCTTTGATAATTCTGTGGCCAGTTTGACACGTTGGGCCTCCCCGCCGGAAAGGGTCGTGGCCGGCTGACCAAGGTGAATATATCCTAATCCAACTTCCGAAAGGGTCTCCAGCCTTCGCCTTATTTGTGGAATATTTTTAAAGAATTCCAATGCTTCGTCTACGGTCATTTCCAACACATCAGAAATATTTTTACCCTTGTAAGTGATTTCCAGCGTTTCCCGGTTATATCGTTTGCCTTTACATACCTCACATTGTACATACACATCGGGCAGGAAATGCATTTCGATTTTTTTAATGCCATCACCCTCACAAACTTCACAACGACCACCTTTGACATTAAAACTATAACGTCCGGGTTTGTATCCTCTTATTTTTGACTCCGGGAGCTGGGCGAACAAATCACGAATCGGTGTAAATAGACCGGTATAGGTTGCCGGATTGGACCGCGGTGTTCTTCCGATGGGTGATTGATCGATAGCGATCACTTTGTCAAGATGTTCAAAACCTCTGATTTCTCCGTATTCAAGAGGAATCTGTTTGGATTTATAAAAGTTGCGGGCAAGAGCAGCATATAAAGTCTCATTGATTAAAGTGCTTTTTCCTGAACCGGAAACACCGGTAACACAAATAAAAGTCCCAAGAGATAATTCGATATCAATTTTTTTCAGATTATTGCCAATGGCTCCAAATAATTTCAGGGTTTTGCCATTGCCGGTGCGTCTTGTAGAAGGGATGGGAATACACTTTTTACCGGAAAGATAAGAACCGGTTATTGATTTACTTATCCCGGCTAACCGTGCAGGTGATCCTGAATAAATCACTTCACCACCATGTCTGCCTGCTTTCGGTCCAAGATCGACCACAAAATCTGAGCGCTCGATGGTTTCCCGATCATGCTCTACAACTATAACCGTATTACCCAAATCACGTAATCGATGCAACGTGTCGATCAGTCTGGCATTATCGCGCTGGTGCAGTCCGATGCTCGGTTCATCAAGAATATAGAGAACACCCACCAACTGCGCACCAATTTGTGTTGCCAGTCGAATTCGCTGTGCTTCACCACCCGATAACGTACCGGCTGCACGCTCCAGGGTGAGATAATCCAATCCTACATTGACTAAAAATCCTAATCGTTCTCTAACTTCCTTTAGAATCTGGTGAGCAATCTGCTCTTCACGATCAGTCAATTTAATATGATTAAAAAATTCCTGAACCTCACGAATGGAGTATGCCGTAACATCCCTAATATTCTTTTCATTAATGGTTACCGCCAAAGATTCTTTTCTTAGACGGGCTCCTTCGCATTCTCCACAGGGAATATTATTCATAAACCCTTCAATCCAATCACGGATATATTGTGATTTGGTTTGACGATAACGGCGGTTCAGGTTATTGACGATTCCCTCGTATTTACTCATCCATTCGACATAAGCATGATCGCGTTTATATACTAATTTCACTTTTTTTGAACCGCTTCCATACAATACCACATCCTGCTGTTCTTTACTCAATCTATTCCAGGGTGTACTCAAACTAAAATTCGTTTCCTGAGCGACACTCTTCAATAATTCATAATTCCACCCTTCCTGGCGTTGTCTTTCACCAAGAGGGAGAAGAGCACCATCTCTGATGGACAGATTATCATCCTCGACAAGTAATTTGGGATCAATTTTTGTAATCATGCCAAGGCCATCACAGGTTGGACACGCGCCATAGGGACTGTTAAAAGAAAACATTCGGGGCGCCAGATCTTCATAAGAAATATTGCAATGAACACAGGCAAAGTGTTCAGAGTAAAGTGTATCTTCTTTAGTATCAGGATTGTTGATAACGACCAATCCGGCCGCCTGTTTTAAGGCCAATTCTACTGAATCGGTGAGTCTTTTTTTTATGTTTCCCTCAACCACCAACCGGTCGATGATTAGATCGAGATCATGTTTTTTATTTTTTTCTAATTTGATATCACTATCAAGACTATGCATCTCACCATCCACCCGAACCCGGACATATCCTTCTTTACGGAATTGGTTAAAAACTTCCCTGTACTCACCTTTTCTTCCCCTGATCACCGGGGCAAGGATTTGGATACGCGTTCCTCCTGGCTGCTTAAGAATGGCATCTACTATTTGTTGTACAGTTTGTTTCTCAACAGGACGGGCACAATTATAACAATGAGGATGACCAATTCTGGAAAAGAGTAAGCGCAGATAATCATAGATTTCAGTAACTGTTCCCACGGTTGAGCGCGGATTGCGGTGTGTGGTTTTTTGTTCGATTGATACGGCCGGTGAAAGACCATCGATGTAATCCACATCCGGTTTTTCCATTAATCCAAGAAATTGCCTGGCATAGGCACTTAATGATTCAACATAGCGGCGTTGTCCTTCGGCATAAATTGTATCAAAAGCCAGACTTGACTTACCCGATCCGGAAAGACCGGTAATGACAACAAATTTATCACGGGGAATCTCAACATCAATATTTTTCAGGTTATGTTCCCGGGCGCCTTTGACAAAAATGGTATTCTTTTTTACCATAACATAAAACTTCGTTTAACTGACAGGCACTAATATACAAATGGATGTTACTCAATCCAACCTGTGAAAGCATGAAATTATTTCGCGCGGCGACGCAACGACGCTACGAAATTATTATTTTAACTCTCGCAAAGCCGCCAAGGCGCAAAGATTTTATTATTATTTTATTTGTCGGTTTATTTTGTGGATAAATACCACTTCTATTTTTTCGAATAAATATTAGATTTTACAAAAATGACAACAAAAAAATATTAAAAAATTTTCTTTGCGTCTTTGCGCCTTAGCGAGAAATGAATAAATTAAATCGTAGCGTCGTGGCGTCGTCGCGAGAAATTACTTAAGGGATTAACCAATTAGAAGTCCAAATGCCGGAATCAGAAGGATCACGGCAACAATTTTATTGAAGACAACCTCATTGACCTTTACATGTAAATGACTGCCAAGCCACAGACCGGCCAGGAGACAAATAAAATATATAATGAGACTCTGAAAGGGGATATTCATCGGTATATCATGATATAAAAACATCAGATAACGCCAGGCTGTTCCCAACATAAAAATTGCGATCAGTTGGGTTCTAAAAAATGATTTTTCATACATCATTTTCATATAGATGATTAACGGTGGACCTGACATACTAACCAGTCCGCCTAAAAAACCACTGACAAAGGCAGTAGGATATTTCAGGAAACTATATTTTTGTTTGTTTTTCCAACCGGTACCGTTTCGTTGAAATAATATAATCAAGGCAAATATCAGAAGAATCGTCCCGATTAATTTTTTTAATCCATCCACAGGAATGCGACCCAGTAAAAAGGAACCAAAAACAACTCCAACCCCGAGGGCCACAAATACCAACAGCACAAAGGACCAGCGGATTTCTTTTCTGACCGTGTAGACCAGGATACCACCGGCAAAAAAATCAAACAGAGCGGCTATAACCAGCGCAGAAGGTGGATCATACAATAAGGAGAAAAAGGGAACAATAATCAGCGCCGGTCCAAAGCCACTAAAACCTTTGACAAAATAAGCGATCAGAATTACCAGAATTCCCAGTGTAATTTCCATATTCACCTGATTTATTCATCCCGAATACTCGGGACAAGGCGGCAAACAAAAAATTTAATTGCTGACCCTCCCCCTTTAATCCCCCTCCCTAATCTGATTAGGGAGGGGGAACTAGGGAGTGGGTTATTACTTATGCTTCCGACGTTTATGCTTCTCGATCGCCAGCTGAATCAAACGATCAAGAAGTTCTTGATAGGAAATTCCACTTGCTTCCCATAGTTTGGGATACATACTTATTTTTGTAAATCCCGGGATTGAATTCAACTCATTTACATAAAGCTGGTCACTACTTTTCAGGAAAAAATCAACTCTTGCCATTCCTTGGCAATTGAGCACTTTAAACGTTCTTATCGCTAATTCCTGAATTTTCCTGATTGTCTCCTCTGGCAAAGAAGCTGGGATTTGCAATCTTGCCCCTTCCTCATCCAGATATTTTGCTTCATAAGAATAAAATTCATGAGAGGGTATCACTTCACCCGGAAGAGAAGCAATTGGATTCTCGTTTCCTAACACGGAACATTCAACTTCACGTCCTTCCATAAATTGTTCAATGAGAATTTTATCATCAAACTCAAAGGCCTTGTTCAAAGCAGGTTTGAATTCCTCTTGATTATGGACTTTACTGATTCCTACAGAGGAACCTAGATTGGCCGGTTTTATAAAACAGGGGATTCCTGTAATCGATTCGACTTTTTCAAAATCGATCGTATCTTTCTCGAAATAAGTAAAACAAAGAAACCTGGCCTGTGGGATATCGGCTTCATGCAACAGACGTTTCATAACATCCTTGTCCATACTCACCGCAGAACCTAATACATCGGCACCGACAAAAGGGATATCGGCCATCCGAAGCAGACCCTGTACCGTTCCATCCTCACCATATGGACCGTGTAAAATAGGAAATATGACATCAAGTTCCTCAATCGATTTGTCTCCTTCAACCGGTATAATTTGTCTGGATGCTGAGCCCGGAATCATTGCAAGTTCTATATTTCCATGCTTCATTGATATATGTGCCGGATCATCCGCGTGTAACAAAAAATGAGAAGATTCATTTAGATACCAGCGTCCTTCACGGTCTATACCGATAAGAACGATATCATATTTATCTTTATCTATCGCTTCAATAACATTTTTTGCAGATTGAAGTGAAACCTCATGTTCTGCAGATCTTCCACCAAATAATACACCAACTCTGATTTTTTTCATTTGATCCTAATCCATTTTATTAATTTTACCACGGAACAACACGGATTAAATACGAAATCTCTGAATCGCCCATTTCCCCTCTCCTCTCAGGAGAGGGGCCAGGGGTGAGGTCCTCAGACAAACCTCAAACTCCAAACTCATCCCCACCCCCTTCTCTTAAAAAGAGAAGGGTTAAGAGTGAGTTTTTATGTTTAAATTTTGTCTCTAATTAGTTTATCACAAACTGTTATTTATTCAAAAAATTTTTATCCGTGCAATTCCGTGGTAAATTTGTCAATAAAACAATTTAAGCAGTATATTAATAACCAGCAAAGTAATTAAATAACCTGATCCATTGATAAACCACAGATTTCACAAATTGACACAGATTAAAAAAATAATTTATTTATTTTCTCATAATGATAATTTATATTTTAAAACAGCAATTACTTTTTAAATAATATAAAAATAAATCTGTGCTAATCTGTGTAATCTGTGGTAAATAAATAGATCAGGCTAATTAAACAAATAAGAGGGAATTATGAAATCTATAATACTTATTACTCTGGTCATAAGCATAACCGTTTTATACAGTTGTTATGATGAAAAACCCAGAGAAGCAAGAAAATTAGAAATTAAAAATCAGAATACATCCACTTTCACATCCACGACGATACCGGATTTATCATCTGATTATCTTGTCTCAGTCTATGAAAAGCAGGAATTGATTAAAATTTTTCAGGATGATAATGAGTTACGAAAAAAATATTGTGATGAATCTTTTCTTGAAGAGCAGAAACTTTTTATTTCTATGGGTATTGGTAGTCTGAGAAATCCGGGAACCGGAGAACCAATCCCTCATCACCTGGCTGAACGGGCCGCCAATCTTGACGCAAGAAGATGGGCCAGTTACGGAGAAACCTGGTTAAAGAATAATTATCAGCCCCCATTTGGAAAACTGGAGACAAACTTCCAACGGACAGTCACCGTCATCGATAAATCATTCGTCGGGGATTCACTGTTCATTTTTGTGGCTACCTCACTACCCTAGTGTCGTGTCAATCAAGTACTGTTGGTTGCGTCATTCCGAACTTGTTTCGGAATCTAACACGCAAACACGAGATGCTGAAACAAGTTCAGCATGACATTCTGACATTACAAAGATGACATGACAAAAGAGTAGTTTTAATCTTTTAAAAGCTCTTTGGCAATGGTTTGTAGCTGCATATTGGAAGTTCCCTCATAAATCGTCCCTATTTTGGAATCACGATAAAATTTTTCCACAGGATACTCCCTGGTGAATCCATATCCACCTAATACCTCAACCATTAGGGATGCGATTTTTTGAGCCAGTTGTGAAGAAAACAATTTTGCCATTGCTGCTTCTTTAATAAAAGTTTTACCGGCCTCCTTTAATCTTGCCGCATTATAAACCATCAAACGCGCTGCTTCCAACTCTGTCGCCGCCTGGGCAAGTTGAAATTGCAGACCCTGGAAACTTGATATGGGTTTACCAAACTGTTCGCGCTCTTTTGTATATTGTAATCCATAATCAAAAACGCCCTGTGCCAGTCCAACCATTTGAGCACCGATACCAATTCGCCCTTCATTCAGAGTCTCCATCGCCACCTTATACCCTTTCCCTATTTCACCCAGGACATTCTCTTTTGGTACTTTGCAGTTATCTAAAAGTAATTCACAGGTACTTGAAGCGCGAATACCCAATTTGTCTTCCTTTTTGCCCACTGAAAAACCTTCGAACTCTTTTTCAACGACAAAGGCCGTAATTCCTTTGTACCCGGCATCCGGATTCAAATTTGCAAATATGATAAAAATTTCTGCTTCATTTCCATTTGTGGTCCACATTTTCCGGCCATTAAGTTCATAATGATCACCTTTATCTTCAGCTTTTGTTGCCAGAGCAAAAGCATCGCTACCGGAGCCTGCTTCAGAAAGGGCATAGGCACCAATTTTCTCTGAGGCCAGCTGTGAAAAGTATTTATCTTTTAATTCCTCGCTCCCCCATTGCAAAAAGGCATTATTAACCAGTGTATTTTGCACATCAACGACAACGGCAATGGAAGGATCTACAGAACTCAGAGCTTCAATCGCCAATATCGACATAAAAAAGTTTGTCTCTGATCCTCCGTGTTTTTCCGGAATCTCAATCCCCATCAATCCAAGTTCAAATAGTTGTGGTATTATTGACGGATCAATACAGGACTCATCATCCATTTTACGAACTATCGGTTTGATCTTTTCTTTGGCGAAATCACAGACCATATCATAAAATAGTTTTTCATCCTCGGAGAAAAGAGTTAATGGAGGGGTAATGGGAATTTCAATCATTATCTACTCCTTTTTAGAATAAAAGTAGTGTCATCCCGATAAATCGGGACAATTAAAATATAAACAAACACAATATGGAGGGAATTGTCTCAAAGAATATAATCGACAGGGTAATAACTTTCAAGGGGTTAAAAACCGGGGGTGAGGATTTAAAGTTTTTTAGTCATTTTCCAGTCATACTTTCCCTCACCAATAGACGTATATGTGATAGAATCCATAATCTTCGTCACGATTGACAGACCAAGTCCGTGTCCCCGGAGACCATCAAGATTTTCCGGATCCTGCAATTCCGTTTCTTCCCCTTTTACAAAATAAAATGACAAGCTATTGGGATCCAGTACTGTAAGATATACAATTCCATCAATAACTTTTCGAAGTTTTTTACGTTTTCCGATCAGTGATTTGTCATAAGGTGGCAGCTGGTTTTCAATCTCAATACCAGGGCCATTATCATAAATTGAAATGACCAGTAAACTCGACTCAATTTCCATTTGAAATCGAACCATTTCATCCTGAATTGATGTATCAGAATGTTTTACAATATTTGTAAAAACCTCGTTCATGACTGCACTCAGTCTGTTGCGCGCCCCGTCATCATCAGGATAGATGTGTTCTCCGAGGGAATACGTAAAATCTTCTACCAATTTTGTATACTTGATTTTGCTGGGCACATGAAGCCGCGTGATTTCTCTCATCGGTCGACCTGTCATAATTTATGAGGAATATTAAACCTGAATTCAATCCATTTTCCGGCAGAGCAATTACAAGAAATATCTCCCCGATGTAGATTAATAATGTTTTTTACATTATAGAGGCCGATTCCTGTTCCACCTTTTTCTAGGCCAATTTTCCTGCTTCTAAATTTCTCAAAGATACCATCGCAAAGATCGCCGGGGATTGCATCGCTTATATTTTTTACAGATACAAAAAAATCTTTCTCGTTCCGGTTTATATTTACGGTAATTTCTGTGTTTTGTTTTCCGTACTTGATGGCATTTATCAATAAATTGCGGATGACAATATCCACTAAACCTTCATCACATTCTAAGACCAGATTTTTTGTTTGCTGTTTTACAACTATCCGCATTTTTTTATTATTAAGTTTACTCTCAAGATCTCTTTTTAAAGGCTTCAAAATATCCTCAATAAAGTCAATTAATTTTAATTCCGGTTTTAATAATCCCTTCTCCCCAAGCGACATTTTCAATAAAGAATCGGTCATATTAAAAAGCTGGCGTGTCAATCGGTCACTGTCCATAAAATATTTAAAAGACTCTTTGTCTTTTTCTTCGGCAAGATGTTTTTCAAGCAGCATATTATACCCATGTATTGAAGTCAAAATATTCTTAAACTCATGGGTGATCAAACCAAGCACTTCATCATATGAATTTGTTACCTCCTTCAGATTTTTCTCATATTTCTCTTTATCGTTTAACAGGGCCAGAAAGATAGAGGAAAGAATCGATGATTCAGGACTTTTATCTTTATGGACAGGGAGACTATTAACAGATTTTGTGGAACTATCAGTTTGAACGTCTATTTCCAATTGATTTAATTGCTCTTCAATACTATTGGTCAAAGCAACATACCTTGGATCAGAATTCTTGATTATTTCAAGCCCTTTTTGCAGATATTCCTGAAATTCTTTAATGGTTTTTTCGTATTTCATCTCAAAATTTTTCTAACCGCCGCGCCAGAGGCAGGCAAGCAGCGGCCGCAACGATTTATATATTTTTTAATAGACCACGGATGACACGGATTTAACGGATTAACACAGATTAATTATTTTATTTATTTTAATCGGCCATTTTGAAATTTGCCATCCTGGAGCAGTCGAAGAAATTGCGCAGAAAAATGGAATTTTTCCGAAATTTCTTCAGCTGCTCAGGTAAATTTCAAGGGGCCTTGATTTTTTGGTCCTTTTTGATCAA
>JAGLYF010000311.1 GCA_023132435.1 Calditrichia bacterium
ATAAAGGCAAAAGGGAACAACAGAAAAAGGCCCAGCTTAATCCAAAGCAAAAACGAAAATTGAAAAAAGAAAAGAAGAAATAAATGCCCCGTGCCGTCCGGCGACCTTAAATCAAGCACGGAAGTTGTGTGCCTGTTACTTGAATAAAGGGATCATAAGAAGAAACCACCCCGTACTAAAAACATAACGGGGCAGGCAGAGGGCACAGAAAAACACTCCGTGTACTCTGCCTGCCCCGTAAAGGCTGGCGGAGCCAGACTGGTACGGGGTGGTTATTTTTTACACTACCCCCAAAATGTTATAGGAGCAGTTAATGAAAACTCTCAACAGGCGAAAGTTTTTACGTCTCTCCACCACTGCGGTTTCTTCATTCATGATAATTCCGAGAAGTGTCTTGGGCGGCAAAGGTTATGTGCCGCCGAGTGATAAGCTCAACGTTGCAGCAATAGGTGTAGGAGGACAGGGAGCATGGGATCTGCAAAATCTCGAAAGTGAAAATATTGTTGCGCTATGTGATGTGGATTGGGCACATGCTGAGGAAACCTTTAAGCGCTACCCAAATGTAAAAAAATATCGTGATTTTCGGATCATGCTTGAAAAAGAAAAAAATATCGATGCCGTGCTTGTGGCAACGCCAGACCATACACATGCAATAATGTCGATGTATGCCCTGAAAATGGGCAAGCATCTTTATTGTGAAAAACCTCTGACGCACACAGTCTACGAAGCCCGAAAAATTGCCGAGGCTGCCAGGGAAGCAAAGGTGGCAACTCAAATGGGCAACCAGGCTATGGCTTATGAAGGAAACCGATTGATCAATGAATGGATATGGGATGGTGCGATAGGGCAGGTTCATGAAGTGCATGTCTGGTCCGATCGCCCGACCCGCTTGGGGACCAGGGATTTGTGGTGGCCTCAGGCAATGGAACGGCCGCTCGATGAACCGGAAATACCTGCGACCCTGGATTGGGACTTATGGCTTGGGCCAGCTCCATATCGTCCTTATCATCCGGCTTACGTACCATTCTTGTGGCGCGGCTGGTGGGATTTTGGAGAAGGCGGCCTGGGTGATATGGGAATACACAATATCGCTCCTGCTTTTTCAGCTTTGAAACTCGGGGCTCCCACGAGTGTGCATTCAAGTTCGACTCCCGTTTACAAAGAGACGTTGCCCTGGGCATCCGTAGTGCATTATGAATTTCCAGCGCGCGGTGATATGCCCCCTGTAAATCTGCATTGGCATGATGGCGGTATTCTTCCGGAACGCCCGGAAGAGTTGGAAGATGGAAGACGAATGCCGCGTGAAGATGGGATGATATTTGTCGGTAATAAAGGCAAAATGCTGGTTTCAGGCTGGGGAGGTGAAAGCCCGCGGTTAATACCGGAATCGAAGATGCAAGAATATGAACTTCCACCCAAAACACTGCCCCGTTCTATTGGGCATCATCAAGAGTGGATTGAAGCGTGCAAAAATGGCACCACGACACGATCAAATTTTGACTTTGCCGGACCATTAACCGAAGCTGTTCTATTAGGACTCGTTTCTGTCCGACTGGGAGGAAAGAAATTATATTGGGACAGCGAGAATCTTTCGGTGAAAAACAGTCCCGAAGCCAATGAGCTTTTGCATTATCACTACCGTGAAGGTTGGACGCTGTAATTGTTGGTCTATGGAAATAAAGTTATAACTCAAATAGGTGGAAATTGACATGAACAAGAAAATAGGCATTGGCCTAGTTGGATCGCAGTTCATCTCAACGATTCATGCAGAATCTCTGAAAACTGTGCATGATGCAGAAATCCTGGCGATTGCGTCGCCCTCGAAAGGGCATGCCCACGATTTTGCAGAAAAATTCAATATTCATCATCATTTCACAGAAATTGGTAAAATGTTGGAAATAGATGAAATCGACATGATTGTGATTGGTGCGCCAAATATGTTTCATTGCGAGATCACGTTGGCAGCCGCGCGGGCCGGCAAGCATGTCGTCGTTGAAAAGCCACTGTGTTTGAACCTTGATGAAGCGGATCAAATGATAGAAGCTTGCAAGAAGGCCGAGGTCAAGCTGATGTATGCCGAGGAACTTTGTTTCGCGCCAAAATATGTGCGTCTCAAGCAATTGTTGGATCAAGGCGCTTTGGGCGTTCCGGTGCTCCTGAAGCAATCAGAGAAACACGACGGCCCGCACGCTCCGCATTTTTGGGATGTGGAACAGTCCGGCGGAGGCGTAGCAATGGATATGGGATGCCATGCTATTGAATTTTTCCGTTGGATGCTCGGGCGCCCCAAAATAAAATCCGTTTATGCACAGATGGGTACTTACTTCCATAAGGATAAAACCAAAGGCGACGACAATGCCATCATCATCCTCGAATTTGAAAACAATGTTATGGCTATGGCGGAAGAAAGCTGGACGAAACTCGGCGGTATGGACGATAAGGCCGAGGTTCACGGCACAAAAGGGGTCGCTTACGCAGACCTTCTTCAAGGTAATTCTATCCTGACTTATAGTCTTACGGGTGTCGATTATGCCGTAGAAAAGGCTGGAATTACCAAGGGCTGGAGTTTCACCATGTATGAAGAATTTTGGAATTACGGTTTTCCTCAGGAGTTCGCCCATTTTGTAGATTGTGTTAAAAATGATAAACACCCGGAAGTTACAGGAGAGGATGGCCGCGCTGTCCTGGAAGCGATATTCGCTGCCTATCAATCTGCCGGAAGTGGCCAAAAAGTGTCGCTTCCGTTTGAAACAGACGCGGATAAACCCTATAAGCTTTGGAAATAATAGAACGTTGAAAACGCAGAAAAAACTCGATGGATTTCACACCAGGTAGTTCATTACTTATAGGTTGTACGGGAGTTCCGGACAATTGCGATTCGATTCACGCAAAAAGAGGAAAAAATTATGCAAAGCAAAATATGGCTCGTTTTTTTGCCGTTGTTTTTGGCAAGCTGTGGCATTAAATCGCTTAACGAAGGATCGGAAAATGCCACCGTTGATAAAAGCATTATTTTAGGACGATGGGATTTAACCGTTTATGACATCCAGGGCGTCTATCCTTCCTGGTTCGAGATCAAAGAGGAAAATGGCGAATTGAATGGCCAATTTGTCGGTCGAGTCGGGAACGCCCGTCCCATTCGCTATATCCACTTTGACGGTAGCCAGCTTTATCTTTCATTACCTCGGCAGTATGAAAGGCCAGTTGAAGATTTACTCTTTATCGGTAAAGTAAAAGATGGGAAAATCGAAGGCAAAACCAGAAGTGAGATCGGGCATGTTATCCGCTTTAATGCTGAGCGAGCGCCGGCACTCGAATTTCGAGGACAGCCAGAGTGGGGTGAAACGATAAAGCTTATCCAAAACGATTTGTCGAATTGGATGCCCCGGAATCCAAACCATGATAATCACTGGCAAATTGAAAATGATATGCTTGTCAATAATAAGGCGGGTGTCGATCTCATATCAAGACAAACATTTACTGATTTCAAATTGCACTTAGAGTTTAATATTCCTGATAGCGGCAACAGTGGTATCTATTTGCGTGGGCGGTATGAAGTGCAAATAGAAGATAATTTTGGCAAAAAACCTGACAGCTTAAAGGCAGGAGGAGTTTATGGATTTATTGTGCCACGGAAAATGGCGATAAAACCTGCAGGTCAATGGAATTCATACGATATCACTTTACTCGACAGGAAAGTAACAGTTATACTCAATGATGAGATGATCATCAATAACATTGAGATTCCTGGTATAACAGGTGGGGCGCTAGACAGTAGAGAGGCAGAACCAGGTCCGCTCATGTTGCAAGGGGATCATAGTGCTATTCGCTTCAGGGATATTTTCTTGACGCCTGCAAAGTGAGATGAATCAAACGAGGATTACTTACCCTGATGCGAACAGACCCTACCCTGAATACTGATAAAAACCAGTAATTATTACCCTTGGTTCTCAGTCTGTAGTTGTACATTTTTTTCGTTAGCTGAAGTAATATTTAGAAACCGTATGTTGAATAAGAGCAGATCATGAAAATTGTTAATTTAACAGAAAAGTATGAAGGCAATTATTTTGTTTGTCTTGAAGATTGGTCAGATGAAATAAGGGAAGCTGGAAATCACAAAGAACACTGGTATCGAAAAATGAAAGATAAGGGCCTGTGTGTTAAATTGGCCTTAAATGATGAGGAAAAACCAGTTGGCATGATTCAATATATCCCAATCGAATACTCCTTTGTTGAAGGCAGCGAATTATATTTTATTCTGTGTATCTGGGTCCACGGATATAAAAACAAGGGGGTGGGAAATTATCAGAAACAGGGGATAGGTAAAGCGTTAATAATGGCAGCGGAAGAGGACGTGAAAAAGAGAAATGTGAAAGGATTAGTTGCTTGGGGGGTGCCTCTACCAGTATTTATGAAAGCATCCTGGTTTAAAAAACAAGGATATGTTCAAGTAGACAAAGAAGGCTTTTTCGGTCGGGTTTTATTGTGGAAACCATTTTCGGATGATGCTATTCCACCAAAATGGATTGAAGCCAAGAAAGAGCCGGAATTATACCATAACAAGGTAACTGTAACAGGATTTATTAATGGATGGTGCCCTGCTTACAATATGGTATTTGAAAGGGCGAAGCGTGCTTCTTTAGAACTTGGGGACCTGGTTGTTTTTCATGAGATAAATACCTTTAATAAGGAAATGTTTGACGAATGGGGCATTTCTGATTCTTTATTCATTAATAGAAAAAAAGTTAATACCGGCCCGCCTCCATCCTATAAGAAAATAAAAAAGAAAATAGCAAAGAAATTGAAAAATTCTCACTCAAGTTCATCTTAATTTCAATTGATCAATTTCTTCAAGTGTAACCGGATTTAATACTTCCATAAAAACAGATTTTTCATCTATATGAAAAAAAACAAGCGCATGCTGAGTAGTAAAGCTCGTCACTTGTGTTGACCAGGGAACTGATTCCTGAGCATAATAGGGAGCACCGGCAGCCCCGTTGTTGATCTGATAAATGGGTCTTGATATATTGATTTTTTTCTGGTCATAGTTGGGGGGATAAATAACTGTCTCATAAGTTATTTTAAGTTTGTTATAATTATGTTCATCCCCGGTAAGAATGGCCACCGTTTTCCGGCTTTTATTTACTATGATATCCAACAGATCATCACGCCTTTCGATTATACCTTTTTCCAGAGGTATGCCGGCTACGGAAGGACGGATCAGGTTATTTCCGTTATACCACATGTCATCCATTACATGGCCACCGTTCGGAAAAAACGGTGTGTGTACTGTCACAAATACATGGTCGATCGCAGGATTATTTTCGAATTTTTCAATGGTTGTTTTAAACCATTCCAGTTGCTTATCCATAATATAACCATGCACGCCACCACTGATATGTGGAATGTGATGAGTACTTGGTGCATACCAGTAATTAGAGTTCAATACGATAACCGCTACATTATCATAGATATAATAAAATACGTTTTCACTATAATTAGGGAAATCCTGAGTTTTTGGATCCGGATCATAACTTGTTCCATCTTCACTTTGCGGGCCATTTTTTGGATTAACAAAATTATTAGCAAAAAGTTCTTCACTGGATTCCTGATCGTATGGAAAACGATCGACACCGAATGCTGTTTTGGACCAGGGATTTCTATCACCGAAACTGCGCATAACCGATTCGTGATTTCCCATGCCTTCATAAACCGGAATATAATGAGCATATGGTTCGATGGCTCGTTTCCAGTTAGTGTATTGAAGATTCATCGCCTCTACATCTGTCAAATACCCGTCAATTAGGTCTCCGGTAAATTGCATGAAAACAACATTTTTAAAAGAACTAAGTGCCATGATCTTACGCATTATATAAAAATTAGTACCAAACAGATCACGTTCACCACCCCCCTGTCCACTTCTTGAATCGCTGCAATATGAGAAAACAAAGGGCTTTCTAGATCCCGGTTTCGGTGCTGTGTTAAATGAAAAGGATTGCTCATTATCGCCATATTGTACGCGATACGAATATTTTGTATCTGCTTTCAGTCCTGTAATTGTAATTTCATGATAAACCGTACTTTTTGTATCTCGAAATGTTTTATCATCGATAATGACCCGAGCAGGAACAGCCCTGTTTGTTTCAAATGAAATCACGGCTCCACTCTCGGAAATGCAATCAACAAAAGGTCCATCTGTTAAAGTAATATCTACTTTGAATGGCCCCATTCCCCGGAAAGAAACTTTACCATCGTATAAAATTTTTCCTTTCTCGTTGACCACCCGATATCCGATTGTCCCCTTTTGTGTTTCCTCCCATCCAACCATATCGTACTTACCCATTAAATTTTTCATTATATTAATCATTGCGATACCATCTTTGATGGGGGCGGGATACTTAAAATAAACCGGTGATGGATGTTTGGAATCGCCATAAGGAATAAAGCCATAATAGAGAATACCTGCAAATGTAGAATCATTAAAATCAAAAGTGATTCCTGAATCAGTTCCTTTTGGATTGCCCTGAAACTTCTTAATAGAATTTAAATGTTCTGAGCTAAATTCGTAATGTTTTTCATTATTAAATTCTACGTACAGCCGATTATCCTGATCTTTTTGAATATTTGAATGGACAACCGGGATTTGCGATTGGGCGGAAATGAAAAAAACTAAAATTATAAGACAGGTATAAATTTGAACGGTTTGTCTCATCGGTTTTCCAATTAAATGTAATAAAAAGTATTATTATGTCGTTAAATTCGTGTTACAAACATTTAAATTATAATACGATCCGGGATTAAAAGCAATTCTATAATTTGAAATGTACGGTGATTTTATCTTAAGGATGAGTTAAATATAAAACCGCCATCTGTTTTACAACTAATGATAGATGGCAGTTTTTGCTTGTTCAATCTGCTGTTCTGATTGATTTTTTTGTTTTAATTTTTGAATAAAATGAGATAAACTATTAGGTAAAGATGTATCATGTGAATATTTAGGGGGTAAGAAAGAATAAATCAGCATTTTAAATAGGAAGGTATTTGATTGTATAAAATTTCCTTCTGTTTTAAAAAAGGAACATACTATTTATAAATATTAGCAGGTATTTTTTTCATATAGAATTAACCCATATTTGATGGATATTATCATATTTGGATGCTTAGCATGATCCGGATAACATTCAGGGTTTGAAGTATTAATTTATCTACGCAAATGCAATGTATCTTTATTGTTAATTGAATTGATATTACATATATTGGCATTATACAGAAACTATCTACTTACTTGTTATCTGGACCTCAACCTCTGAAAGGATGGCGGAAACACAGCCTCTAATAAGCTTACGATTATATTAAATGTAAGGAGATTGTTCATGCCCATAATGGATCTTTTTCGACCAAAGTGGCAGAATTCCAAGATGGAAGTAAGAATGGCGGAAATTGGTCAGATCTCTGACCAAGATCTACTGGAGCAGATTATTGAAACCTGCCGATACAAAGATGTTCGCCTTGCGGCTGTCGCAAAGCTGACTGATCAAAAAACCCTAGAGAAGATCGCTGAAACAAGCTTACACGAAGATGCGCAGGTTGCTGCTGTCAAAAGGCTGACTGACCCAATAACTATCGCACGGATTGCAGAGACATCCGACTGCTCTGACGAAGCTCGAATGGCAGCCTTGAGGAGTTTATCCGACGAAACCGCACTTAAACGGGTTGCTTTGACTCAATGCTCAATTGAAATACGTGTCGCCGCAATCGAAAAGCTAGACGACCAAGAGCTGCTTGCGGAAATAGCTAAAGACCTTGACCAACTCGGTTGGCAAGGAGACGATGTAAGTATACGCGTTGCCGCAATTGAAAAGCTTAGTGACCAGAAACCGCTCGCAGGTATAGCGAAAGATGGAGTCTGCTCTGGTGTTGACTATCTGGTGCGAAAAACTGCCATCGGAAAACTTGGCGACTGTGTTGAGCTTCATCATATCGCCAAGCACGACATTGATGGCGATCTTCGAAAGGTCGCGGTTGAGCGAACCACGGATCAAAACGTTCTTATGTGGGTGGCGGAAAAAGATTCTCTTCAATTGGTGCGCGAGGTTGCGGCGTCGAAGCTGTCGTCGTCCCGGCCCGATGTTATCGCTAAGTTGCAGAAACCTATGGATGACCTTAAAGCCGAGGTAGCGAATGCTAACGACGAAAAGTTCATTGCAGAGGCTGCCAAGTGGCTTGTACGTATATATGAATATTTTGGAAAGGGATTTAGCGATAGACAATCCAAAGAGGCGGAGATCGTTAGAGAAATCGGCAACCGTGCGGATAGCATAGGGGGAAAGCGCCTGATGATTGAAATTCACTCCAGTTTTATGGCGCAAATTTCGGGCATTCCCGGCGCTGGCCGTAATCTGGAACTGACCTGGGATGGCATCGGTGACTGGCGCGGGTGAGTATATCAGTGCAGGGTTTAAACCTCACGTCTCTTACCATGCTTCTCGCCTTTTGAGGATCTGCTGCCAGATAACAATAAGACCGAGAGCGAATTTAAGCCAGGTCGATGATAGTCGCAGTGGACATTACATATCGGTTTTTAAATATCATCAGTCTTTTCAACGGAATCATTTCTCTTGTCTCTATCCAAACGAATTCGGTTCAACTTATATGGAATATATCCGTGATTTCCATTACCATTTTGCATCAGATTCAATCCCGCCTTGTTAAAGAAGATGAGGAAATTCATGGGGTGGCAGAAGGTGGCGTAAAGAAACACTGTGATACTTTACCGGATCTACTCGGAAATTCCTATAGAAGACTTGGCGGCTCCGACAATTACCCAGATAACAATGGATGAAGCAGTCAAAATGAGACTACGTCTCATTTTGCAGCTTATCCAAAACGTTGAGACTGTCGAAAAAGTCAAAATATATAAAAATCGTAGAAATTGTTTATTGTAAATATTGAACTTAAGGCATCTAAATTTCGCTAAAAATTCAGAAAGTAGGGTTTTTCGACAGTCTCGTTAGCAGCTTTTGTTCTTAATAAAGCCAGCATACTAAAAATGTTTAGAATATGGCATAAAACATCTGCATTTTATTATTTCTTCTTCTAGCCGTATTTTACTATATTGAAAAAAAAATATTTTTTGTAAATAAGTCAAAAAGGATAATACATGAGTAATTTAAATAATCTACTCGAATTTTATGAAGATTCTTATTCTGATTTTGAAAAACAACTCCAGGAAAGATCCCTTTTAGAAATTAAATATGATAAAATTATTATAGATGAACTGAGCAAAGGAAAAGATATTAAATCAGCACTGAAAGTCGCTTCAAAAATTTATCCTTCTGAGGCTTTAACGATTGATGACAATAATATTAATGAAATCTCATCGTATTATGAATTTCTGCTGAATCATGAAAAAATAAAAAAGATGAAATCAAAGTTATCATCATAATTCTAATCTGAGGTAATTTTTAATGTCGTCTAAGAATTTTAATGGAGATGTTTTTAAAATCAAAAATAAAATAGCTAAGGAAGTTGATGAATTAGCAAATAATTTGATAAATGAATTTTATTCTCATTATAATGAAGTAAGTGAAAGAGAAAATTCTGTTCTGGATCAAAGTAAGGTGTTCGAAGGCTGGGTCATTCAAAAAATAGCCGGACTCCAGTTAATGATTTATAGATTTAATGATGAAATAGAAAAAATTAGAAAAGAACTTAATAAGATTTCTAAACTATCAAAACAAATAAGTTAACTTGGCGCTGCTAACACAGGCATCAAGCAGACGCCTTCACGCATGGCATGAATTCACATTTTGTGCCCGATCCCGGCGCTGCTTATGCCTAGCCGTTAGGGGCTTATGTCAAACCGAACTAACAGCTACAAAATTTAAATACTCAATAAAAATCTGTCAGCTTTTCATATATCTCTATTATTTAAAAAACACTTGATAATACACATAAACATACATATATTTTCTTATGAAAATTGAATGGGATGAAGCGAAAAGAAAATCAAATATAAAAAAGCATGGTTTTGATTTCGTAGACGCAGTAAAGGTTTTTGACGGCGCCACTTTTACAATTAATGATGATAGGTTTGATTATGGGAAAAATAGATATATTACTCTTGGAATGTTGGAAGGGATTGTTGTCGTAATCGCCCATTTAGAAGAAGA
>JAGLYF010000312.1 GCA_023132435.1 Calditrichia bacterium
TAAGTACAGTGTAAAAGAGGGTTTATCCCAATCTCAGATTCTTGATATTGTACAGGATGAGAGAGGATACCTCTGGTTTGCCACTGCGGAGGGCTTGACCCGCTTTAATGGAAAACAGTTTGTTCATTACAGTAAAAAGGAAGGACTTGCCGGTACATTTATCAGCAAAATGTGTCTCGATTCACAGGGTAATCTCTGGCTTGGTCACCGGGCAATGGGTATTTCCAAATATCGTCCCGATAGGAATACATTTGAGCAAATTATCCTTCCCGATGGCTATCAACATGCGAATATTCGTGATATCATAGAAGACAAGCAGGGTGTCATCTGGTTTAGCACTGAAAAAAGTGGATTATTAAAATATGAGAATAACCAATGGCAAAAATTTAGTAAGGAAAATGGCTTGCCGACGGAATCACTAAACGCATTATGTTATACGGGGCAACATCTCTGGATTGGTTCTAATCAGGGTATTATCATATTTGATCCTCAACTTCCCGAAGAGAGGCGATTTAATTTTTTAACCGGAAAAAAAGAAATCATGTTGAAAAAGATTTCTGCCATGCTCAAAGACGCAGAAGGAAATATTTGGATTGGTGATACAAAAAAAGGCATCTTTAAATTCATACCTTCGGATGATTCAGAGAATCCCGGAGAGTTTATCAATATATCAAAATCATACAACCTGCCTTCAAAGAATATTCAATGTGTTTTCCAGGATTTTGATAAAAACATATGGATTGGCACAAACAACCGGGGAGTCATACGTTATACGCCTCCGGTTATATCCTCCGATAAGGGTGAAATTAATATAATCAATGCTAAAAATGGATTGGAAAAAGAAAATATTGCTTCCATTTTTCAGGATCGGGAAGGTTCCTTCTGGTTTGGAACTGATGGCGGTGGAGTATTTCAGTACAGAGGAGAGTGTTTTGAGCAGTATGGTCACCGGGAAGGGCTGATCGATAATGTAATTTGGACAATACTTGAAGACAGAAAAGGCGGTTATTGGTTTGGATCTGAAAGAGGTCTGACTTATTTCCCAAAAGGATTGAAACATCGCCCAAGATATTATTCTTCCCGCGACTGGCAGGGAGAAGATATGGTGATGGACATTCAGGAAGACTCCCGTGGATATTTGTGGATATGTGTACATGGCTCGGGGCCTCGTGAATTTAATCCAAAGTCGAACACCTTTCGATTGATCGAAGGGCTGGAGGATAAAAATATTATCAATGTTGAAGAAGATAAAGAAGGAAACTTATGGTTTGGATCTTTCTCTAACGGTGCTTTCAAACTGGATCCGAAAACCGGTGCAATTCAAAACTTCAGGAAAGAGGATGGCCTTGCCAGTAATACGATTTTTAACATATTGAAAGCAAGGAATGATCATTTATGGTTTGCCACCAACAGGGCAGGAATTACCAGGTACGACGGCGAAAAATTCACAAATTATGGTGTAAAACAAGGTTTAGACGCGACATCGGTTTTAAGTATTGCTGAAGGAATCGATGGAACGATTTGGATTGGATCTGAAGGAGACGGACTGTTCAGGTTTGATGGAAAAATTTTTGAAAACTATTCCGAAAAGCCTGGTGTCTGGAAAGATGACATTTATTCGCTCATCTGTGATAATAAAGATAATGTATGGATTGGGACGAGACGGGGAATCGAAAAAATTAATCTCTTAACCGGTAGTACAAAAAAATATGGCGAGTTTGAGGGTTTTTCTGCCATTGAGACAAATCAGAATGCTGTTTATAAAGATTCAAAAGGACATATTCTTTTTGGTACAATTAATGGAGTGATTAAATACAATCCATCGGAAGACAGGCCAAACACAGTTTCACCACTTACATATATCAGCAAAGTACGTGTATATTTACAGGATTATCCTATTCCTGAAGATACTATCTATTCACATCAGGAAAATTTTCTCACTTTTAATTTTATTGGACTCAGCTTTGTCGCTCCTGAAAAAGTCAGATATTCATATATGCTTGAGGGCGTCGATCGGGATTGGTCTCCCGTGACGGACGAGCGCTATGCTACTTA
>JAGLYF010000313.1 GCA_023132435.1 Calditrichia bacterium
CAAAAGTCGGTACCTATAATCCCGGAGATGAAATTTCTTTACTTCTCTGGCGCGACGGACGTAAAGTGACGTATGATATCGTGCTTGAGGGAAGAGATGAAGAGATAACCTCCGCAAGGGACGATCGTCGTGGGAGTGAGAGAAAAGTCCAGTCACTTGGCATCAATATAAAAGATATGTCCAGGGATGAACTTGAACTCTACGATTTGGATTATGGTGTATTCGTTCAGTCAATTGATCGAAACAGCCCGGCCTCGCGCGAGGGATTACGTAGAGGAGATGTAATTTATGAGGTTGATGGTAAAGATATCGAATCGGTCTCAGATTTTCGTGATTACATTGATAACCAGGAATCAGGTTCAATCATTAAAGTGCAAACCAGATCAAGGTTTAGCGATGGTAGCACCTCGGATCGATTGGTCTTTTTAAAGATACCAAATTAAAAGTTTTAAAATTAAAACCCGGCCACGAGCCGGGTTTTTTATGCCAAAGATTCAGAATTGTGACAACATGTCTTATATCATTATTTTAATTAATTTAATATAAATCTAATAAATGCAATAAGTTATGACAAATAAACGTTTTTGGCATAGACTTTGTAATAATTATGGAGTTATTAAATATAAGTTAAGTACCTAACCTAAATTATTTACCACGGAAGCACACGGATTGACACAGTAAATTTATTAAGTAGGAAGTAGGAAGTGAGAAGTAAGAAAATATTCCTACTTCCTAATTCTTACTTCTTACTTTTCATACTATTCCGTGTCATTCTGTGGTTAATAAATAGGTCAGGCTTAAAAAATAGACGATAGGAGGTCTAAAAAATGGGCAAAATAATTGGAATCGATTTGGGTACAACCAATTCAGTGGTTTCTGTTATGGAAGGCGGAGAACCGGTTGTAATTCCCAACGCAGAAGGACAGCGGACGACGCCCTCAACTGTTGCATTTACCAAAAAAGGTGAACGTTTGGTTGGTGCCCCGGCAAAACGTCAGGCAGTTACCAATCCTGAAAATACTGTTTTCTCAATAAAACGATTTATGGGTCGGTTTTACGATGAAGTTGGTCAGGAAATGAAAGAAGTACCTTTCAAAGTCAAATCGGGCAACAATAATGTGGTAGTCGTTTCTGCTGGGGATAAGGATTATACACCCCCGGAAATTTCTGCTATGGTCCTTCAAAAGATGAAGCAAACAGCAGAAGATTATCTGGGTCAAAAGGTAACCGAGGCGGTGGTTACTGTTCCTGCATATTTTAATGATGCACAGCGTCAGGCAACAAAAGATGCCGGTACGATTGCCGGTCTTGATGTTAAAAGAATAATAAATGAACCGACGGCAGCTGCTCTGGCATATGGTCTGGATAAGAAGAAAGATGAAAAGATTGCTGTCTATGATCTCGGTGGCGGTACTTTTGATATTTCGATATTGGATATCGGTGATGGTGTTGTGGAAGTAAAATCCACAAATGGTAATACGCATCTCGGTGGTGATGACTTTGATCAACGGATTATCGAATGGTTGGTTGCGGAATTTAAAAAAGATCAGGGTGTGGATCTAAAAAAAGATCCAATGGCACTGCAAAGAATTAAAGAAGGTGCTGAAAAGGCCAAGATAGAATTATCCAGTTCCACTCAAACGGATATAAACTTACCTTTTATCACAGCAACAGAAGCCGGGCCACAGCATCTGAACTATACTCTGACCCGGGCAAAGTTTGAACAATTGATCGATGATTTAGCACAGAGTACCATAGATCCCTGTGCTCAGGCTATGAAGGATGCCGGTTTATCCGCCTCTGATATCGATGAGGTAATACTTGTTGGTGGATCGACCCGTATTCCGCTCATCCAGAAAATTGTAAAAGATTTCTTTAAAAAGGATCCGCATAAAGGTGTGAATCCCGACGAGGTCGTGGCGATGGGTGCTGCTATTCAGGGGGCTGTTTTGACCGGTGAAGTCAAAGATGTACTACTTCTTGATGTTATTCCTTTATCTCTGGGTATCGAGACTTTGGGACAGGTATCAACCAAATTGATCGATGCGAATACAACAATTCCAACCAAGAAGTCGGAGATTTTTTCGACAGCAGCGGATAATCAAACATCAGTTGAAATCCATATTTTACAGGGTGATCGTGCCATGTCTTCGGATAATCGTTCCCTGGGTCGTTTTATACTCGATGGCATTCCACCGACCCCACGTGGTATCCCGCAGATCGAAGTGACGTTTGATATCGATGCGAATGGTATTCTTAATGTCAATGCCAAAGATAAAGCCACTAATAAAGAACAGAGCATTCGTATAGAAGCTTCCAGCGGTTTGAATGAAGACGAGGTTGAAAAAATGCGTAAAGATGCGCAATCCCACGCGGCAGAGGATGCCAAGAGGAAAGAAGAGGTGGATATTCGCAATCAGGTCGACACGACAATCTATCAAACGGAAAAACAGATGACCGAAATGGGAGATAAACTGGATGCCGATGCGAAATCCAAAGTGGAAACTGCACTGGGCCGTCTTAAAGAAGCTCAAAAAGGTAGTAATATTGATGAAATGAAATCAGCACTGGATCAATTAAATAAAGAATGGAATGACGCTGCTTCAAAGATGTACGCACAGGCCGGTCCTGAACAAGGTGGTCCTCAAGCTCAGGACGCACCGGAAGGGGAACCGGCAGCAGACTCCGCGAAAAAAGAAGAGGCGCAGGATGCTGATTTTGAAGTCGTTGATGAAAAAGAAGAAAAGAAAAAGTGATCAATAAAAAAAGGGGACTATCGTCCCCTTTTTTTATTCATAATTCACCTCAAATTTAATTTTCCCCACCCTCCAAATATTTAACTAAATTTGGATAAAAACTCACCATTTAATATATTTTTGATTAATTATTTGTGGAGGAATTATGATATTTAAGTGCAGTTTGATATTAATACTTATTTTATCCACTTTTTTATTTGGCCAGAAACCGATGTTTCAGGAACCCTTCAGCCCGCGTATCGCTAATTATGAGATATCAGTAAAACTTGATCCTGAAACCAGAAAAATACATGGTTCGCAAATTCTGACCTGGCGCAATGATTCCGATGATTATATCAATGATTTACAATTCCATTTATATCTCAACGCATTTAAAAACGAGTTATCGACATTTATGATAGAATCCTCGGGACGTCATAGAGGACAAGAGTTAGATAAGGAAAATGGCTGGGGTTGGATAGAGATCGAAAGCATGGTTTTGAATGATCAGGAATTAAAAAGTAGGTTCGAATTTATACAGCCAGATGATGGAAATCAGGATGATCAAACTGTCTTACGTATTCCTCTGGATCAACCTGTTAAGCCCCGGGAAGTGATTACGATAAATATTGATTTTGTTGCCAGGTTACCACAGGTATTTGCCAGGACCGGATATAAAGGTGATTTTTATATGGTCGGACAATGGTTTCCAAAAATCGGAGTCTATGAGAGCGCAGGTGAAAGATATGCAGTGGAAGGGCAATGGAATTGTCACCAATTTCATCTGAATAGCGAATTTTTTGCAGATTATGGGGTTTATGAAGTTACTATTACTGTACCTCAGAACTATGTTGTTGGAGCAACAGGTGTGTTGATAAATGAAGAACAGGAGAAAGAAGGTGTAAAAAGTCTTACTTATTACTGTGAGGATGTGCATGATTTTGCCTGGACTGCCGATCCGAATTACATTGTAATTGAGGATCAATGGCGCCATGTAAATATTAAGTTTTTAGCACATCCGGGACGTGAAACTCAGGTAGAAAGACATATTGGATCTGCAAAAATAGCCCTGGATTTTTTTGATGACTGGTATGGATCCTATCCCTATTCCACGCTGACTATCGTAGATCCCAGATACCGTGCCTTCCGAGCGGGTGGAATGGAGTATCCCACCTTGATAACGGTCGGTTCTTTCTGGATGTTACCGAATGGTTTGAGATTACCGGAATCGACAACCATTCATGAATTTGGTCATAATTATTGGTACGGTATTGTAGGTAGTAATGAATTTGAAGAAGCCTGGTTGGATGAAGGGATCAATACCTATTCAGAGCTAAAAATAATGGAGAAATATTACGGTAAGGAAGAAGGATCTATGATAAGTTTTTTTGGTCTGAATATTCATGATACGGAGATGGAGTGGGGATCTTACGTATACAGGCCCAAAAGAGATGCGATTTTCAATTATTCATGGAAGTATTACCGTGGGGGATACTGGGCATTTTCCTATAGTAAACCAGCATTAATGATGCTAACCCTGGATAATTATCTTGGTGAAGAGACAATGAAAAAAGTAATGCGTGCCTATTACGATCGTTTTAGTTTCAAACATCCAACATCAAGGGATTTTATAAATACGGTTAATGATGTTTCCGGTCAGGATTTAAACTGGTTTTTTGATCAGGTATTATATGGTACAGATGTTCTGGATTATAAGGTAAATAGTATATCCTCCAGGGAAATCCCACAAAAACCGTTGGGCATCTTTGGCAATCCTCTGGAAGAATCTATGATTGAAGAAGTAGAGGATGATTCTAGTGAGAAAATGTACTCTGAAATAGATAGTACATCCGAAGAAAAGACAAAGTATCTGAATAAAGTAATTATAGCCAGAGAAGGAGAGGTTACTTTTCCAGTCGAGATATTGATCCAATTTGAGGATGGAGAAGAAATATGGGAAAATTGGGATGGACAGGATAGATATATTGTCTATGAATATGAGTCAGAAAACAAAGTTATTTCTGCTGAAGTTGATCCGGAGAGAAAAATATGGCTGGATGTCAATTTTTTAAATAATGGAAAAACTGTTAAAACGAATAAAGCGGCAACTTTTAAATATGCCATCCGCTGGCTATTCTGGATGCAAAATTTACTACATTATTTTACGATTTTCGGATAGGATTTCGATGCTCGATACTGGATACTGGATACTGGATGCTCGATGCTGGCCAAATCTTGGAAGATTTGGCCCCGGTAAGTCGACTAAAAGAAAACATTTTTTATCGGGGATACGGGATATCAGATGCGACGATGTATCTCTCCCTAATAAAAGGGGATTAAGAGAGTTGATATTTCTATTAAAATTATATGTACTCAGTGCTCTCAGTGGTGAATAATTCAGGTGAGAGACTGATTAAAATTTGGAGGAAGAATGATAAGCATTTTCACAGCATATAAAAATGGACTTTCCGCAGCATGGAAAGAGAAAAAAATGTTGTTCTGGTTGTATGGTTTTAATTTGTTATTCGCCTATCTGATAACATTGCCTCTATCGATGATGTTAACCAAAGCACTGGATAAGACAACAGCAGCAGATAAAATACTTCAGGCATTTGATTACACCAGCTTCACAACTATAATGGATGTATTTGGAAAAGGTGTTAATCTTGAAAGGACGATTACAACAATTGGAATTTTATATTTAATCGTCAATATATTCTTTGCCGGGGGAATTCTGAAAATATTTATAGAAGAAAAGAAGTTCAAATTGATAGATTTCCTTACAGGTTGTGTGGAATATTTTAATCGATTTTTAAGATTGTTTCTAATATCTGTTCTATTTTTAATTTTAACGATACTCATGTATCTGTTGATTTCTAAACTATTTGGTCTCTTAACAGATAATTCGACAACCGAACATCTTCCCTTTATACTCTTTGTATTAAAGATATTTCTTCTTGGAGTCTTGCTCGCAATCGTAAATATGCTTTTTGATTATGCAAAGATAATGACTGTTGTTAATGATTTTTACGGTATGTTTAAAACCGTAAAGCAAACAATAAGGTTCGTAATGATGAGTCCCCGTAAAACGATAGGTTTATATTTTTCCTATTTATTTACGGCGATATTTCTCATGATTATATATTTGTTTGTTGAGAGTTTTATTTCGGTTACGGGTTGGCTGACCATACTGATCTTTTTCCTTTGGACGCAGATATTTATGATTACAAGGATCTGGATCCGCATGAGTTTTTTTGCCGGTCAGTATTCATTTTATCGTTTTTCAAATACAGCGATGCCTGGTATGACTAAAGAGATGCTGGATAAGGCGGTGGAGGATTATGAGAAAAGATCTAGCGGTTCCTGAATTTTTTTAAAAAAGAAGAGAAAAGTTGAGAGATTTTTTCGATCTCAATTCTTTCATAAAAATTTAGGGGATAAAGTATAACAGGAAAAGATAAACATATAAGAAGTTTTATAATAATTGAGGCCGCACTAACTTCACTAAATACTATATTATTGATCAGCACGATGATAAGGCTTAAGAGGATCATCTTTACTAATTTATTAATCTCAAAATAGACCCCCCACACTGATTTCGAAAAAATATACAATAAAACAAACAGGATAAATGTGCTAAACACATTGATCGCAGCCGCACCGTAAATCTTAAAATATGGAACCAAGATGAAGTTCAGGATCACTGTTATTATCGCTGTTATCAAGGTAGCCTGTAATATTTTGGTGGTTTTTTTGGCATATGAGAGGATTACATAGTAAAAATAATTAACTGCATGGAAAATATAGGCTAATCCCAGTATGGGAATCAATTGGTAAGCAAGATAGTAGTCTTTATTTTGAGCAAGCAGTAAGATAATTTCCTGACTAAAACTGGCAATAAAAATATAGATGATCATAACGATAAATGAACCGTAAATAAAATTCTTTTGTATAAACCGCTTACCACTTTTCTCCGCTAATTTTTGAAAAAGTATTGGTGTGAGACTCAGAGTCAGAGATTCAATTACCAATATTTTTATTGTATTACTTATTCGAAAAGCAAATGAAAACAGACCCACAGATTCTAGCGTATCATAGTATTCCAGAAAATATCTGTTTATCATTATAATAATCAGGTTTAAAATTCCGACCGGCATCAGTGGGAGACTAAAAACAAGAAATTCTTTGATCAATTTAGGTTTGAAATCTAACCGGATTAATTTGAAATAATAGGGTAAGAAGTAGATAAAGACGAGCACCTGGCTTACTAACTGACTTACAAATATCGATAATAATCCCCAATCGAGGCAAATGATAAAATAAATATTTAGCAGAAGGTTTATGGTAAACTGTCCGGCCCGGATGATAGAATACTGTATAGGTTTATGTTGAATTCTCAATGTTGAAAATATAATCGGGTTGACCACCAGAAAAAATACATTGGCAAATGCGATTTTCAGTATGAGTGTAAAATCTGTATTTGAAAACAGAAGGAGTGAAACGGGCTCTGCCTGCATAATCAAAATCAGAACCAAAACAGAGGTGTTTAGGAATAAGACAAAATTAGTATTAAAAAATATTTTTCCCTTTTCCTGATCATCTTTTTCAACCGCATACCATCGCATGAAAGCTGAATTTAATCCTAAACTCAGGATTGTAAATATTAATTGAGTAAGTGGCTCAATCAGACCGAGGACCCCGAAATCATGCACGGAAATATAAGAGGTATAAAGGGGTAATAAGATAAATCCAACGATCTTATTTGATAGATTCCCCAGCGAGTAAATAACAGTTTCTTTGTATGTTGTAACAAGTTGTTTGAACATCAGTCTATGAAATTTCTATAAAACAATTCCAGGTTAATTATTTGCCAAATTAGTCGATGGTGATCTGCCTTTGCAGAAAAATGCTCATTTAAGATTTTTTTAATTCTTTCTTCGTTAAATATTCCACGACCAAGTGTTCTCTTGTCCAAAATTAATGTTTCCACTTGATTTTTAAGTTCATTTTTAAACCATTCAGAATAATTTACATAGGAAGGCTTGTTCCAGCGGTCAAATTTGATAATATATTTATTAAGTTTAGTCTTTTTAGCTCTGTTTATTACCCGATTTTCGAGTTGTTTTTGATTCAGATGAAAATTTGAAACATTTATGGGAAGCTTTGTACCTTCTCGTGGAATTTTTGCCAGAGCAGGGTAACGTTGACTAAAACTATATCGATACAAAAATTGATTGATTTTTAATTGAATGGGCAAATTAAAAGCAAATTCAATTAAGTCATTATCATAAGATGGCATTCTGGTTTCAAAAAAAATATTAGTTACAACATTACCTCCAAGCGTACCTCTTCTGACATGCTCATTTAAAAGCAGTTTGAAATAACAAAAAATCGGTTTTTTATCTTTTTCTATATAGTGTTTTGGTATTTCCAGATAACTGTCCGATATATTGTCATACACCTGTGGGTGTAATAGTGATTCTACCTCAAGGCTGGTTGAGAGCATAAATATTTCCAAAAAAATTCTCTTTGCATGGTCATCCCAGTTTTTTTTAAGCATTAATGATCTGATTCTTCGTTTGAAGAGTGTACTTCCAAAAAGAGCATCACACATTTGAGCGGCAATAACATATTGGCTCTTTTTGAAAAAATGTCGATAAGGCTGAAAATTTTGTATAGGTCCATATATAATTGACATAGCATCTGAAAGATAAGAAAAATGCTTGGCATCTGACCAAAGTATTTCAGGTTGAATATCAAATGCGGTATGATCCGTATTTAAATGTTTTGCTACCATCCTGGCGTAGACTTGATCCTCACTTTTCTCAGATCCCATGGTAAACGTAATCAATGGATCAACACCTAAGTCCTTAGCAAG
>JAGLYF010000314.1 GCA_023132435.1 Calditrichia bacterium
TTTTGTGTAACCGCTTTCCTCATAGATCAGCATTAAAAGATTGAATCAACGTAGAAAAAGAGGTGCTTTAAAATCTAATGTTAAATTTAAAAAGGAGGATTTAACAATGATTGGAATGAATTTTGTTAGTTTTCTCATTTTGCTAGTAATTAGTATTGTGGTCTCAGCTGTTCTACATTACGTCTTTAAGTATTATGCTAGACCAGGTTTTGCTTCCTTCATGTCTAAAATAATTTTCGGATGGTTTGGTGCATGGCTGGGATCCCCTGTTTTGGGATACTGGTTTGAAGGGTTAAAGTATGAAGAAGTATATTTTATCCCTGCGATACTTGGTTCCTTGGCGTTGCTGGTTATATTGATTGATTTAGTAAAATCGGTCAAAGGTGTTTTACCAGAACAATCAAAAGCTGGTCAATAAATAAAACTTTTTTATGTTGGTCAGAAAATACAAACATGTGAATGCCAAGAAAGAATATAATGATCTAATTCCTCTATTAGAAGCAGCTAGATACCCTTTAGAAGAACATGGGAATACGATGTATCTGATATGATGAAAAACAGACTAATACTCTCCTCCACCCCCCCAAATCCTGACTTCAAAAGATAATTATCCGAACATCATCCTATTATTACTAGAATAGCATTAAGAGTATCTTCATTTAAGGAATTTGAGAAAATTTGGACGGTTATTATTCCGGCGAGATATTGTGGCGGCCATTTCTTAAAAGTGATGTGTAATTAATAGCTGCAAACAGAATAAATTAATTGTCTTAATTTTTTATGAAGCAACCATTAGATAATTATTTTAGAGAAATCGGTGAGGCTGTTTTGCTTTCACCACAAGAAGAAATTGAGCTGGCAAAACGAATCAAACAAAATGATCATCAAGCATTAGAAAAATTAGTCAATGCTAATTTACGTTTTGTTGTAAGCGTAGCAAAATCATATCAGAATCATGGATTGTCTCTTGAAGACCTGATTAACGAGGGCAATCTGGGTCTGATGAGAGCAGCGTATCGTTTTGATGAGACACGCGGATTTAAATTCATTTCCTATGCCGTGTATTGGATCAGACAAGCTATTTTGCAAGCAATAGCTGAAAAAACACGTATGATTCGTTTGCCCCTTAATCGTGTTGGAATACTTATAAAAATTGGTAAGGTATATAATAAACTTGAGCAAGAGTTTGAACGTTCTCCTAATAATGAAGAAATTGCAAACGTATTGGAAGCCGATCCGAATGATATATCCTATACCATTGAAAAAGGGAAGCGTTCCGTTTCTATAGATTCTTCACACCATTCAAATATCAACAAACGTTTTATAGATACTATAGAGAATCAATATGAGCCAAAACCAGATTCTAAAGTAATGAGTCAATCTTTAACAGAGGAAGTCAATAATATATTTGATATCTTAACAAATCGAGAAGTAAAAATTTTGAAATTATATTTTGGATTTGATGGAGAAAAACCGCATACGCTCGCGGAAGTCGGGGCGGTTTTCAAACTGACCAAAGAACGTATCCGACAGATAAAAGAAAAAGCGCTAGGAAAACTTCGTCACGGATCTCGTAGTAAAGTATTACGTCAATATTTAGGATAGTTTTCCTTTAAATTAAAAAGAAAGGAGTTTAAAAATGAAAAATGAAATTACACTCAGTGTCATTAAGGCAGATGTAGGTGGCTTTGTTGGACATTCCGCTATGCACGATGACTTAATTGAGGTGGCCAAAGGCCGTCTCGATAGCGTCAAAACGCAGGGATCAATTGTAGACTTTTTGGTGACATCCTGCGGAGATGATCTTGAGCTAATCATGACTCATAACAAAGGAGTAGATAACAAAGATATTCATCAACTGGCATGGGAAATATTTGAAGCCTGTACGGAAAAAGCCAGGGAACTTAAATTATATGGGGCAGGACAAGACCTACTAGCGGATAGTTTTTCAGGTAATATCAAAGGTATGGGGCCTGGTGTCTCAGAAATGGAAATAGTAGAACGGGAATCTGAACCGATCATTATTCTTATGGCCGATAAAACTTCAGCAGGGGCTTGGAATATGCCGCTGTATAAAATGTTTGCAGATCCCTTTAACTCCGCCGGTCTTATCATTGCTGAAGGCATGCATGCCGGTTTTCGTTTTGAAGTACATGATGTTAAAGCAAACAAACGCATTTATTTTGATACCCCCGAAGAACTTTATGATCTGCTGGTATTTATTGGTGCCGCCGGTCGTTACCTGGTTAAGTCGGTATCTGCAAAAGATGGTGAAATTGCTGCAGCATCGTCAACCCAGCGCTTGTCTCTCATCGCGGGCAAATATGTGGGTAAGGATGATCCTGTCTGTATAGTACGGTGTCAGGGAAAATTTCCCGCTGTGGGAGAGGTTTTGGAGCCCTTTACCATGCCACAAATTGTGGAAGGCTGGATGCGGGGATCCCATTATGGTCCTTTAATGCCGTGCGCCGTGCAGAAGGCTACTCCAAGCCGTTTTGACGGTCCTCCCCGTGTAATCTCCTTAGGTTTCCAGTTGGCAAATGGGCACCTGATCGGTCCGCGCGATATGTTTGATGATCCTGGTTTCGATGAAGCACGCAGATTATGTAACACACTGGCTGACACTCTGCGTCGTCACGGACCATTTGAGCCCCATCGTTTGCCCATGGAAGAACTGGAATATACAACACTCCCGCAGGTTATGGACAAACTGGGCGATCGTTGGGAAGAAATACCAGAATAACAGAGATAAAAATCTTTAGTATATTGCAGATTGATTACATATATAATATGACAGCGGTTTTACAAACCGCTGTCCTTTGGAGTGGTTAATTCGATTTCTCAATTTTTAACCATAACTACAATCCTATTAATATCAACATTTGTACATTATTGTGTGATGCCAAAGCACAGATTACACTAAATTAAATTCTTCTCAATGGTGACAGATAGGTGCCGGTTTTTGTCAGAATAAAGAATAATTCGACTTAAATGTGCATTTCGAAAGTTTCACCTACATTTAACAATTTAACCTGCTTTTTAAAGAGAGTAAACATGAGATTAATCATTCTAAAGCCGGTACAATGTAATGGAACTAAAAAATCGGGTTTCAGTAACTCCAGGTTGCGCATGATTTTTTTTATTTTTTCTTCCGGGGCATGATGGAGATGCATACCACCCATTACAGCAAAAATATGTTTTGTCTTGGTCAATCTCATAGCATGTTTTATTGAGTTGATTGGTCCCGCATGCCCGCATCCCAGCAATACTATTAGCCCATGAGCAGTATTTATCACGAGGCACATATCATCGTGAATTTCATCATGTATATAACTTACCGAGACACGTTGTTGATAGGTTTCATCAATATACTCATATTTTGAATTGCGAGGGATTTCACCTGATATCCAGATATCAGGAAATATTTCGAAAGAATGCGTTTTGAAAATGAATTTTGCGCCGAGAGATTGCATCTCTTTTTTTTCCCAGGGCACCCCTATATTGGTTCTACCTTCTGGATAGACACGATATTTCTTGTGGATTAATGCAGGATGGCAGATAATTTCGACAGGTTTGACTTCCTGCAAAAAATGAGGTAATCCACCAGTGTGATCATAGTGTCCATGACTAAAAGTAATTTTATCTGTTTGTCTCAAATCAATTTTCAAATGTTGCGCATTATGTAGAAAAGCACGCGTTTGCCCCGTATCAAATAAAATATTACCATTGGGTGTTTCAACAAAAATAGATAATCCTTGTTCGGCAATCAGATTTGGATTCACAACCCTATTCTCCGATAAAATGGTTAATTTGACGTGGGATAACATGATAACTCCTTTTCATGCAATTAATTTAAAGGAAAGTATCTTTTAGTAAAATCTAAAATTTGTCCGAAAGGTTTTGACGACCTACAATCCATATATATTGGACTTGTTAAAAACTTATAAAATTATTATCAGTCTGAATAGTGAGTGGAATTGAGGATGGAGGTGAGAATGAATTAATTTTAATTTGATGTCAATATGTTTATCAATGTTAGTATTACAGAAATAAATTATATTACCACAGGGAATTAATAGGTGGATTGTATGTCATCTTCAAGTTTTTTCTATAAATCTCCCAATTACTAAATGACAATTAGCATAACATCGTGGAC
>JAGLYF010000315.1 GCA_023132435.1 Calditrichia bacterium
GAAGATCTGCTTAATGTTTACAAGTTTAAAGTAATCACATTAACAGAAAGCCTAAACTTTGTAAAAAAAGTTCAGGCACACAAACCGGCAGTTGTTATTATAAATGAAAAATTTACGAAGAAGCCCGGTGATATAATGCTCAATCAGTTACGAACAAATCCTGTTGGCGCAAAAACTCCGGTTATTTTTATCTCTGAAGAAAACAATGTTGAGAAAGTACTAAATAGCTTTGCCGGAGACAGTTTACTTGAGTTGATGCAAGAACCATACAAAATAAAACATCTTCGACATTTCATTGATCGTTGGACTTTATTCAGGAGTTTACACATAAAACAATGAATCTAATTGATATCATATACGTCATAATCATGCTTCAGGTAAGCATGGGAATCTTTATATTGATTTACAAAGGTGCTCATATTAAGGATGATATAACCTAAACAGAACCTGCTTCTCTCCTGAAGGGCTCTTCACGTACATGATTTATAAAGATTTGTTCAGGGTTATCCCCAAGCCCCTTAATTCCTTGACAAATTTAAACTGCGTGAAGAACCCTTTTTCCTTTTATTATACCTTTACCATACTTAATTTTCAAATATGAAAATTGGACTTATATCAGACACACACGGTATCTTGCCTGAGCTGATTTTTGATATTTTTAAGGATGTGAAACATATTTTTCATGCCGGCGATATCGGAAAGCAGGAGGTCATTCAGGGGCTGGAAATAATCTGCCCGGTACATGCTGTTTATGGAAATATTGATTCATGGCCGGTTACGATCTATTATCCGCATATATTAGTTCATCAGGTTCAGGATAAAAAAATTTGTGTATACCATGATATCATTAAGCCAAAATATTTTAGTTATCAGCTTTTTAAGAAAAATATAGATGCGGATATCGTCGTATCCGGCCATACACATGCGACTGGTCATGAAGTATTTCGCAAAGTCCTGTATATTAATCCGGGTAGCGCTTCTAAACCAAGAGATCGTAAATGGGGGACGGTTGTCATTTTGGATCTCGACAAGGAACCTTTAAAGCCCAAAATTATCGAGATTAAATAACTTCCTACTTCCTACTTCTTACTTATATCGTTGTGTCATTTGTGATTAACGGTTTATATAGATAGATCAGGACGTGGAAGGATTGGACGAGCGCAAAAAGGTGGTACTGAAGATATCGACAAAATCTTTTATCTTCCCTTTATCATTCTCTATAAATTTATTAGCAAGACGATGCTCAAGTGTTACAGCACCAAAAATCTGGTCATCTGCTATAATGGGAACACCAAGGAAAGATCGAAATCCAAAATTTGTTTTTTCATCTTTGCTATATCGTGGTATAAAGTAGTCTCCTTTTTCCAGATCTTCAATTAAATAGGGCTTTTGTTTACTTATTATCCAGCCAGTGAGCCCTTCATCAAGAGTAAATTCCATATTCTCTTCAAAATCATCCTTTTGTCCGATGACCTTTTTTATTACACCTATATTCTTATCTTTTTTAAATAATGAGATTGTTAGCCTGGTCGCTTCAAATTCATTACTGATTAAGAGAGCAAACTTTTCTATGGCAGAATTGATAGTTTTACTACTATTAAGATCTTTGGAGAAATCCAATAACTTTGTCTGATTTTTTATGTTACTCAACAGCGCGTAGGCATTAACCCTATTTAACACCCATATACCTGTATTTTCTGCCAGTTTTGTAAAAAGAGATATATCTTCCTGGTTAAAATGCTCTGTATGGTGTGAATCAAAGATAAAGAAAATCTTCTCACGATTTTCCAAGGTGATAGGTATGCCAATAAAGGATTTTACGGAATAATCAATATCCTTATAAAATGGTAACAGATTATCCGCAATATCGATATTATTCTCGATGACAATATTATCTTTTTCATCAAGTATCTGTATCAATCCTGAAATTGGATAATTTTCCTGAATATCGGGTACTGGCTGATCTGAAAGACTTTTGTGAGTGATAACAGTAATTTTATCACCATCTTTATAGAATACCCAGCCGGAATCCGGAAATATGAGCCCAGTTAAAATATCAAACTGATCATTTAAATAATTCTTTGTTCGTTCATCACCTTCGATTAACTCATCCAGATGCCATTCATCGGAAATTTTAAATTCATCTTTTATTGGCGCCGGCACTGGTTTGATGAATGGTTCTTCAGGCTCGTTTTCTGATTCTCCGGTTTGCTGAAAGATGTTATAGACGAGGTATACAATAATGGAGAAAACAATAAAACGATAAACAAAATCCATAATACCGGGGTCAAACGGGTGAACGAAAATCCCGATAAGACACAAAGCAACTATGAGAATTGTTTTGTACATCAGGTTTCCTGTAGAAGGCAAGAAGATGTGGAGAAATCCTGCATTAGAATTTTGTTTAATTGATGCGAATTTAAAAAAATAAAAGCATCAATTCAACGCATAGAATAAATCTAATTGTACCGTATCGTATTATTCCTTCTGATCAACATATTTTATCGGTGGTTTATCCTTTTTCTTTTCAGGTTGCGTCTTAGAGCTAGTACTGTCGCTGATAGCTCTCTGGTTCGATTTGGTATTAATATTCACTTCTCCGTCATTCACAAAGGTATTCGCATCGTTGCCGGATACAGGACTTGAAACAGGATTCGTATTATTGACAGGACTTTCGGATGAACCCTGCAGAGCAGGGGTGGTATCAGGCGACTCTGATGATAGGTTTGTTATAGTAAAAGTTGCGATTACCAGGATAATAACAAAAGAAGCTGCAAAAGAATATCGAACCATATTTTGTCGGGATATCAACGGTTCAGAAGATGTATGTATTCTTTTTCGCAATTTTAACGAAAATTCATCAGAACATTTACGATATTTCAGATTATTCAAACGTGTTGACAATATTGCCATTCTATCGGACATCGAACGTAGTTCCGGAGATCTTTTCAATGCGTCTTCAAATTCTTTATGCGTTGATGGATCGAGTGAGTTCTCCAGATAATCCGATATGTAATTTTTCATTCTGTCACTATCGCCCATAGGCAAAATCCTCCTAACTTGATACGCTTTCCAGATCTTCTAACAAAAAACTCAGATCTGCCTGCAATTTAAGACGTGCGCGATTTACTCTTGACTTAACAGTTCCCAGAGGAACTTTAATAATGCTACTGATTTCTTCATAAGAGAAACCTTGAATATCTCTTAATACAATTACTTGTCTGAACTTTTGTGGTAAACTAGTGATTGCTTTTTGGATTATTTTTTCCGTAACAATCGTATTTACCTCTTTTTCCGGGTCACTTTTTAAATCTGGTAATTCCAGTTCCTTTTCTGCGGCAGTTTCTTTATGAATAGAAAATACCTTGCGTCTCTTTCTACGTCTGAGTTCAGTTTTCGCAAGATTTCCAGCTATGGTGTAAATCCAAGTTGAAAACTTTGCAACCTCCTTATAATAATGTTTATTTTTATATACCCGATAAAATGTTTCCTGTACAATATCTTCTGATTCAACAAGATCACTAAGAAATCTATAGATAAAATTTAGTAGTGGATCTTTATATCTATGGACCAGTAAATCAAAAGCATAAGCATCACCGTTCTGAAATCTGGCAATGAGTTCTTCATCCGTTGGTTGGTTTCCTTGTTGTGCGCGATCGAGAACACTTTGACCTTGAGTTTTTATCATTTTATGAACACTTTTTAAACAGAGTTATAAATATTTAGTTCCTTTAAAAAACTAATTTTTTTTAAAATTACAAATAAAATAACTAAGAATCGTTAAAATGGATTCCGTTGATTTTTGTGTTGTTTTTAACTGTAACTCGGCTTCCAGTATTTTCTCAAATATTAGCTGTATGTGTTGATAACTAAAATTACTATGAGTCGCAAAAATATCACGATAGGCATAACTGGAACCACCAAGCAGATCCAGGATATTTTTTTCAGAGTGATTTTTTTCGAGAAGTTGCTTAACTACCCACATACGCCTAAAAAAAATAAATACCATTGGAAGAATTGCAGCCATTGATTCACCCTGCTCCAAAAGATGATAACCAATTTTTAAACATGCTTTTAAATTTTTCGCAGCAAGAGACTTCTGGAAGTTAAAAATATTAACATCCCGTGTGAAACCGGTTATTTTTGAGATTTTCTCAAGAGTCAGCGTTTCTTCCGTCCCAAGGTAATTTTTAATTTTTTCAATTTCGAGGTCCAAACGTAACAAATTAGAACCAATATTTTCAACTAAAAATGCAATACACTCCTTAGTGGTTTTAATATTTGCACTCTTAAACTTTTCAGAACTCCATTGGTATATATCGCCACTGCTTAAATTTCTACATCGAATGGAAACAGCATGACTCATGATATCCTTTTGGAATTTATTAACACCAAATTTTTCGGCAATTAAAACAAGAGTTGTTGTTGATTGTGGATTGGAGATATACTTTAAAAAACTTTCCTTATCTGAGATTTGCAGAGTATCAAATTCCTTTACAACAACCAATTTCCGATCGGTAAGCATCGGAAAAGATAAACAGGCAGAAAGAATATCAGAGACCGAAGATTCGGTACCATAGAAAACATGATAATTCAGATCCTTGTCCGCCTTATTATTAAAATGGCGGTCCTCAATTTTAGTGAGTAGAGAATCATGAAAGAAACGTTCTTCTCCATAGATAACAAAAAGATTATCTTTAATGGGATTCTCAATATATTGATTGAATGATGAAACCGAAACCTGTTTCATTTTGTCTTAGTAATCTGAGTTTATACCTGGGTTGATGGAAATATGAATAAATTATAATGCCTTTACCCGTGACAACTTTTCATTGAATATAACGCCAATCAAGATTACAATAATCCACTGAAATAAACAAGTACCAATCGTAAATTGACCGAACGGATCCCACCATGTTTCAGGATACCAGTTAACCGATTGAAAGAACCACCAGAGGATTAGAAAAGATCCTCCATATTGACCGGCCAGACGGAGGAACCGCCAAATATTCCCTGCTCCAATAGCCATTCCGATGGCGGCAAATAAATAGGCATAGCGGGAAGAAAATAAATCCGTTTTTTCCTTCATCTTTAAATCATTTTAGGAAAGTATACCAGAGGGATGAAGCGATTACAAGCAAATAACAATATATGGCGAACCACTCAAGTTTTCCTTTTTTTACAATATCTAAAAGCCAAATGATAGCAAAATATCCGGAAATAAATGAAACGATCGCCCCAATAACCAGATAACTGACAGGAAATGTGTAACTTTCCATTGACAATAAATCTTTCAGTTTTATAACAGAAGCCCCCAAAATAGCAGGAATTGCCAGTAAAAAAGAAAATCTGGCTGCATTTTCTTTATCGATTCCAAGAAAAATTCCAGTGACGATTGTTGATCCACTTCGTGATATTCCTGGCAAAATAGCAAATGCCTGAGCAACACCAATTAAGATACTTTTCAAAATGGTCATTTCTTGATTTTTTTGCCGCATAAATCTGGATAAAAGTAATATGGTACCGGTTATCGACAACATTATGATGACGAGAAGGATGTTTGAAAAGGCGGCTTCGATTTGGGACTTGAATGACAGTCCGATAACCGCTGCCGGTATAGTCCCTACAATAATATATAAATCCCAGTACAAATACTGTTTTGTCTCTTCATTTTCAAAACGTGAAGATAAAAATTGAAAGGGGGCTAAAATCATTTTGATGACATCTTTCCGGAAGACAATAAGTACGGATAGCAATGTGCCTAAATGTACAAAAACTTCAAAGGCCACCCCTTCCTCGTGAAAATTTAAGATTTCAGACGCCAAAACAAGATGACCCGAACTTGAAACAGGAAGAAATTCAGTAAGTCCCTGCACAATACCAAGAATAATTACTTTAAGAATATCCATTAGTGATCCCTGTAATCGATAAAATCATCCGAAATTCATTAGATTATGATAGGTCTTTAGGCAGTCCTAAAGCGAGAGTTGGAATTTACAAACGGGCGCTGAATCAGTACCCTGGGGTTTATTTATCATAAATTATAATTTAAACCAGCAAATACAAGTAAATTATTATATCCACCTTGCATAAGCATATAATCTGCTTCAATAAATAACGAAAGCGATTTTAAAGTAAAAAGATATCCGGCTAATCCCGCAAAACCGACTTTTGTTGTTTTAGTCTTATCTATTTCAGAATGTTCACTTACATGCTCTGGATTAAAGGATTCTGAATTAATGTAATAGTAACTAAGAGACCCACCGAAATAGAATCCCCGTGGTTTTGAGTTGAGATATCCAACCAGCTTTGCCCCGCCTCCAAAATATTGGATGCTCAGGTCTTTTGAAATATTTTCAATTGTCTCTGTTTTTTGTGCCTGGGCATAGTTTAGGTAGGGGAACAGAAACAGATAGTCCAGCACTTCTCCAAAATCGGCCTGAGCCAGTATTGTAAACCCGGGATCCCATCCACCCTGGGGTAAACATACGCCCCCTCCGAGACCAACTGATTTAACAAGTTTTGACTGTGAAAACAGAGTATTGGTCATCATCAGGATAATACAAAAACTCAGGGTAAAACTAATCTTTTTCAAAAGACCTCCTTATGAGAATTATAATCTCAAAATTATTTCAACACTAAGACTATTATGCTTAATATCTCTTTTCTATACTTGTATTCGGATAATTATTGATAATATTAATGAATAAAAAGGATTTCTTTGTTAACGAAGATCACATTTGCTATTAAATTATAGAGACAAAAAAAAAGCGGCTATTAAGCCGCTTTTGAGGTTTTCACAACTTATTTACTTTTTCATATCAAACCAAACACCAAAAACAACAGCGAAAGTATTAAGATCTTTAATAATATTATATTTTAAATGAGCAAATCCGGTGGTTGTTTTTGCAATTGGCATCTCGTATCCTGCTAAGAGATCAAAACCAATATCAGTTTCAGAGTCACTACTCGACCCGGTCCCGAAGCCTGTTATGTCATATTCAACGGAGCTTGACTTGAAATTAATTGATAATCCACCGCCAAAATATAAGCCTTTTACTTCTTTAAGATAATACTGAAGATCGACAGCAATTTGAAAATTTGATACAGAAATATCCATTCCACTCACCGCTCCACCTTCCGGATCTGCACTCAAGATCCAATAGGAAAGCGATGGGACCAGATGAAGGTTATCGGTTATTTCGCCAACATCGGCTCCTGCGCCAAGCAGAAAACTAACACCGTAATCAATGTTATCAGTTGATGGAAACAGAAGTCCCACCTGGCCGTTTATTCTTTTGAGTCCCATGTCAGCAGCTGATGCCGACAGTGTAAGCGACAAAACAAATACAACCAGCATAAGCACAAAAATCTTCTTCATAATTACCTCCAGGTTAATTTAAAATGATAGTTGTGATGTGTAAAAAAATAAATCTGATCAAAGACAAAATCAGCAGTTAATATTCCCTAAAATGCAAATTTGCAGTTAATTATAACGATGTCTATCGATAAAATCAATTTATTTAATATCGATTGTAAAATCTGTAGTCTCAGGTGCGTAATCCAATGATACCCAGCATCCGCCCGCTCTTTTCACCATCCCGACGGTAAGAATAATATCGTTCGAGATTGCACTTTGTACAATCTGCCCTCACTATGACCTCCGCGACGTGTTGAAAAGGCACAGATTAACTCCTCAAATTGATCGAATAGCTGAAAGGTAATATAACTATCATCTCTCATAGTATTAGAAAATTTTACGATATTTTAAAGACTTAAGAAGTGAATTTTAAGTTATAAGGACTAGCCGAATTGTTCAATTAAGCGGGATAATCTGTCCGTAATTGTATTTTAAGAGTTGTAGAGTCTGATTAACTCTCTTTTTGGTTAAATCAATTGTCCGGTAAATCCCATTATAAGTGTTAAGTTTTTTAAGATTTCGCAGAAATTGATTTCTGGACATGTTCTGATTGGTGGGGTTATAGGCTTGTAGTATATATTTAAACGAATCATATCCGATGACCGAGTACAAAGTTGGGGTCTTTTTATATCTGGTACGAAATTCATTTCTAAACTGTCTGTAATCCCAGCTCTCCTCGTTTAAATATCCGTCCGTACCGAAAATTATACCATTTATATAGTTTTTATTTTTTTTAAGTTGTTCGTGATTATACCAATCACTATTACCCAGATATTGTGCCTGAATATTACTATAGGCTATTTGAGGTGCTATAAATTCAAGGTCCTCTTTAAATATAGGTATAAAAACACCATCGATAGACATTATCGGTATATCAGCAGAATCAATTTTCACCTTAGTCACTTGCATTTTTTCTTCTTCGAGAGCAAGATATTCTTTGTACAGACTATCCAACTCCTCTGGTAAGACATCAGGTATTTGTCGAGAAAGAGAATCGGTAAAAGCTAATTTTAATCCAATTCTTTTTATTTTCATAAATTGTTTATAGACATCCTGATCACCAGGATAATACCAGGCTTGTGCGGCTATTTGTGCCCCGGACTTTTCAACGGTTTCGGTAAATTTATTTACCATTTTAATAAAATGATCGTCAATAGGGGCAAAAGTTGCATAACGTGAAATTTTTAAGCTATCCAGAGCATATCGGGCAATACTTTCGGCGGCAATATCGATGGGTGTGTTGATCTGGAAAAAATAATCACTATAATTAACAAGATCATTCTCTGTAGCTGTTGGACTAAGAAGAGGTAGTTGTTCGTAATGTGAAATAGCTGCACACGCCGCAGTAATATCATTTTCCAACGGACCCACCACCGCCAGGATGTTCTGGTTCTGAGAAAGATCTTTAAAGGCACTGATTGCTTTTGTAATTTCCTGGCCATAATCTTTAACTGCTATTTCCAGATTAATATTATGTTGATCGTTGTATTCATCCAGAGCAAGTTTAGCCCCTTCAAGGATCGATTTTCCCACGTCCTCATTAAAGCCGCTTAAAGGTAATAATAATGCCAGACGTTCATTTACGGAGAACTGGTGTCCACTGGATGCCAATAATTTTTCAGCCTTATTGCTGAATCTGCTGTCCGGATATTTTTGAAGAGATTCTGTCAAACGCTGACGGGCAACAAAATTTTTCCCTTCTTTAAATTCCTTTTCCGCCCAGGCAATATTAACAATCATTTCGCCATCTTCTGATGGTAATATATCGGTGTTTAAAACTTCAATATCTTCATAATTCATTTTGTACATAATAACCCGGGTGATAAGGGTTTCAAGCTTTTCTTCCATTCTCGGATCAACTGTAGATTCCATGGAGTGGATCCAGTTTTTAGCCGCTGTGCGATACCGGTTAAGATGAAAATATGAATTTCCCATTACATATAGAACGTCATCATTGTAACTGCTTTTTGGGAACTTTTTGAGAAATTTTTTACCATGCTCGATTGTAACCGTATAATCACCAAGTTTATATTGGCTTTTTATCAACATAAGATAATTGGTAGTTAATAATGGACTATTGGGTAATTTTGTAATAACCAGAGCAAAATTTTGTTCAGCCTGTTCATAATCACCGTGTGCATAAAGCAGCAGATTTTTTTCGAATATAGCTTTTTCTCTTTCAGAATAATTTTGAGCGAGGATGCTGTTGATAAGACAGACTAGAAGAATAAAACTATTGAGGATTAGGTTTTTTCTTTTCACACTTTTCTCACTTCCGGTTTATTCAACGGTCACACTTTTTGCCAGGTTACGTGGCTGATCCACATCACAACCTCTTTTTATAGCGATATAGTAAGCAAGTAGCTGCAAAGGAATTGCGGCAAGGATTGGAACCAAGGCCTGACAAGTTTGCGGTATATATATAATATGATCGGCAAGTTCTGCTATTTTTTTATCACCCTGGCTGGCAATTGCAATAATTTTTCCTCTTCTTGCCCGGACTTCCTCGAGGTTACTGATAACTTTGTCATAAATTTGATCTTTGGTTGCAATAAAAACAACGGGCATGTCTTCATCTATAAGAGCAATCGGACCATGTTTCATTTCGGCGGCAGGATAACCCTCTGCATGTATATATGAGATTTCCTTTAATTTCAGAGCCCCTTCCAACGCGACAGGGAAATTAATCCCCCTGCCTAAATAAAGAAAGTTTTTCTTATCTTTATATATTTCTGCCACTTCTTCAACAACATGACTTTGGGCCAAAATTGTCTGCACTTTTGCCGGTAAATCGATTAACTCAGTTAACAATTGTTGACCGGTTACGACAGACATGGTTTTTTTACGGGCAATCATAAGCATGATTAAAAACAAGACTGTCACCTGGGATGTAAAAGCTTTTGTACTGGCGACGCCAATTTCCGGTCCGGCATGGATATAAACTCCGGCGATCGATTCACGGGCAATTGTACTACCAACACTATTCACGATTCCCAGAGGTAAAGCACCTTTTTCTTTTCCTTCTTTCATGGCAGCAAGTGTATCAGCCGTCTCGCCGGATTGCGAAATAACAATTACGATATCCTCCTTGCTTAGAATCGGGTTTCGATAGCGAAATTCTGATGCATACTCGACTTCAACCGGTATTCTGCAATATTCTTCTATCAGGTGTTCACCAATGAGGGCGGCGTGCCAGCTGGTGCCACAGGCGATAATTATTATTTTATGTGCATCAGCCAGTTTTTCTTTAACTTCTGTCAATCCCCCCAACTTTACTTTACCATCACCAATAAGAATTCTTCCCCTGAACGCATCCCTTATTGTGTTAGGCTGTTCGAAGATCTCTTTCAGCATATAGTGAGGATAGCCACTTTTTTCAATGGCTTGAATATCATATGTGATTTTTTCAACTTTTTTATTTACAACCTCATTAGTACTTGTCTTTGTTTCTATACCTTCTCTGCTTAATACAGCCATTTCGCCATCATTTAGATAAAATACATTGCGGGTATGAGAAACAATGGCGGATACATCAGATGCAAGAAAATTTTCCCCATCTCCTACTCCTACAACAAGGGGACTTCCCCGCCGGGCGACATAAATTTTATCAGGTTCGTATTTTGAAATCACAGCGAAACCATAAGCACCGGTTAATTCTCCCAATGCACGGCGAAAAGCCTCTTCAAAATCACCTTGATAAAATTCGTCAATGAGATGGGCAACAATCTCCGTATCTGTATCCGAACTGAACTGATGGCCCTTGTTTTCCAGCATACTTTTAAGCACACTATAATTCTCAATAATACCATTGTGAATAATTGCAATATTTTCCGGCCCATCTGTGTGTGGATGGGCATTCAGTCTGGTTGGTTCACCATGTGTCGCCCAGCGTGTATGTCCAATCCCTATTGTGCTCACATAATCCGCCTGATTAATCGTCTCTTCCAGTTTGGATATTTTTCCGGCTTCCTTGATGACCTGTAATTGATCATCTTCAATTACGGCAACACCCGCTGAATCATATCCACGGTACTCAAGTCTTTTTAAACCGGCTATTAGGATTGGAACAACGTTTCTTTTACCTATATATCCTACAATTCCACACATATTTACTCCTCAGAGATTTACTCCCACTCAATGGTTGCAGGTGGTTTAGAGCTTATATCATACACAACTCGATTTATCCCTGCCACTTCGTTGATAATTCGATTTGATATGTGAGATAATATATCATACGGCATATGGAACCAATTTGCGGTCATACCATCTGTACTTGTTACTGCACGCAATACCAGAGTAAACTCATAAGTACGTTCATCACCCATTACACCGACAGATTGTACAGGAAGTAAAACAGCAAATGCCTGCCAGATCTTATTATATAAATTATTCTTTTTTAATTCTGTGATGTAGATATCATCTGCGAGCTGTAAAATATTGATTTTTTCCTCAGTAATCGTACCCGGAATACGTACGGCAAGGCCCGGTCCGGGGAAGGGGTGTCGGCCAATAATTTCTTCCGGGATTCCGAGATCACGCCCGGCTTTTCTTACTTCATCTTTAAATAATTCACGTAAGGGTTCAATTAATTTAAAGTACATCTTTTCAGGTAACCCACCAACATTATGATGAGATTTTATCGTTGCTGAAGGCCCGCGTACAGAAGTGCTTTCGATGACATCCGGATACAATGTGCCCTGAGCCAGAAAATCATAATCTCCCAGGTTTTTTGCTTCCTGTTCAAAAACATCGATGAAAAGCCGTCCGATTGTTTTCCGTTTTTCTTCCGGGTTTTCAATTCCCGCCAATTTACTTAGAAACAGATCGCTTTTATCAACTGACAAAAGATTTATATGAAAGTGTTTACTAAATACTTTCTCCACCTTTTGGGCTTCATTTAAACGAAGTAATCCTGTATTAACAAAGATACATTGCAACTGTTTACCAATGGCTTTATCAAGCAATACAGCGACCACACTACTGTCGACTCCCCCACTTAATCCACAGATCACGTTTTTTGAACCGACCTGTTTCTGAATATTTTCCAGCGACTCCTTAATAAATGAACCTGTGGACCAATCTCCCGAACAGGAGCAAATATTGAAGCAGAAATTTTTAAGAAGTGTTTCACCTTCAATCGTATGTTTAACCTCCGGATGAAATTGCAGTCCAAAAATTGGTTTGGATATGTGTTGCACTACAGCATTCGGGCTATTATCAGTTCGGGCAATCGTCTTATAATCAGAGGTGAGTTGTGTGACTTTGTCTCCATGGCTCATCCAGACGGTTGAGTTATCAGACATATCTTTTAATAATGCAGAATCTTCAAGGATGGAGAGTTTTGCTTCACCATACTCACGTTCCGGAGCTGGGCTCACTTTGCCACCAGAAAGGTCTATAATTAATTGAAGTCCATAACATATACCCAGTACCGGAGTATCTAAATCTAATATTGTTTTTGAGATCAGGGGGCCCTTTTTACTATAAACAGATGAGGGTCCGCCGGATAAAACAATTCCCCGTATATTATTATTTTTTATATGAGGAATCTCTGTGTTGTATGGTTGGATTTCAGAATAAACGCCCAGCTCTCTTATTCGTCTTGCGATTAATTGTGTATATTGAGAACCAAAATCTAATATTAATATTGTTTGATGACCCTTACGCACATTCATTTCTCAATATTCCAAAGGTGGAGTTTCTGTAACATATCTGTATCTGTTAAGTCATAACGGATTGGTGTAATAGAGACTTTTTTTTGTCTTATCACGACATCATCGACATCATCTTCATGATCAAGATTCATTCGTTTTCCAGTCATCCAGTAATATATCCGGTTATTTGGATCAATGCGTTTATCAAAAAATTCTTCATACCGCCCTTTACCCTGACGGGTGATTACAATACCTTCAATTTCATCCGGTTTAAGAGGAGGTACATTCACATTCAAAAGTGTGCCCTCAGGCAAGCCATTCTCAACAATCTTTTTGACCAGTTGTTGAGCCAGGGAACATGAGTATTCAAACTCTGGTGTATCAAATGATGTGAGTGAGACCGCTAATCCGGGGACACCCATAATAACTGCCTCCGCAGCTGCCGAAACGGTACCGGAATACATAATATTGGTTGCCGTATTGGGCCCCATATTGATTCCAGACACAACCACATCGATAGATTTTTCTGATAAACAGCGTAATCCAAGTTTAACACAATCAGCAGGAGTACCATTAACCGCATATCCGAAAAAGGAGTTTTCTTTATGTATCTCACTAACCCTTAAAGGATCTGACAGAGTTATTGCATGGCCCACGGCACTTCTTTCTGTATCGGGCGCAACAACCAGAACATCAGCAATCATTTCGAGTGCTTGTTTTATGGCAAAAATACCGGGAGCATGAATTCCATCATCGTTTGTTATAAGAATATTCAACCATTACCTCAATCATCAGAATTTTTTTAAAGCTATGCCGATTCCTGCGATTTGAAAATATTATTATTTTGGTGCTGAAAAAATCGCAACATACCAGCCAGGCGGCTTTTAATTTCATGTCGATGAATAATCGCATCAATAAAACCATGTTCTAACAAGAATTCAGATCTTTGAAAGCCGTCGGGAAGATCCTGTCCAATGGTCTGTTTAATCACTCTTGGGCCGGCAAATCCGATTAACGCACCAGGTTCGGCAATATGAACATCTCCCAGCATCGCGTAACTGGCGGTGGTTCCTCCGGTTGTCGGGTGGGTAAGAATGGAGATATAAGGGATGTTTGCCTCGGCCAGCAGGGCCAGTTTTGCACTTGTTTTCGCCATTTGCATCAAACTTAATACGCCTTCGTACATTCTGGCACCACCGGAAGCAGATATGATAATAAAAGGCTTTTGTTCTTTTAAAGCGACATCAGCGGCCCGTGATACTTTTTCACCAACAACTGAACCCATACTTCCCCCGAGAAAGGAAAAATCCATAATTCCCATTATGACAGGAATCCTTTCGATTTTACCTTGCCCGGTAACAACTGCTTCAGTTAAGCCAGTCTTTTGAGTGGCCGCTTTATATCTGTCTGAGTATTTTTTGCTATCTTTGAATTTAAGTGGATCTGTTGAAGAAATATTCTGATTGAATTCCTTAAAGGAGCCTTTATCAATAAGTATTTTTATGTATTCGCTACTTCCAATTCTAAAGTGATAATCACATTTTGGGCACACATATAACTTTTTATCGAGTTCCCTTTTGTATATAATCTCTCCGCATTCATCACATTTCACCCATAAACCATCTGGCATTTCTTTTCTGTCGACGGCTTGTAATGTTTCTTTTTTTCTTTTGAACCAATCCATTATTTATTCCTCAATGATTTATTAAACGATTCTTGACCATCACCAGGGCATCTTCACCATTTGGATAGTAGGCAGTCTTTCTATAAATCGCTTCAAAACCGAAAGTCAAATATAAATTTATGGCATTTTTATTCGATTCTCTAACTTCTAAAAAAGCTTTTTTATATTCGTAAAAATATTCAAACACTTTATGAAGCATATATTTACCAATCCCTTGACGCTGTCTTTTTGGTACCACAGCAATATTTCCAATATGTAATTTATCAATATAATACCAGCAAATAATATAACCGATTATCTCATTATTTTCTTCAGCTATAAAAGGAAAAGATACGTTATTCTGTTCAATTTCAGTTTTAAAACTTTTTTTTGGCCAGGGGTCGTTAAAAAGAATACATTCAATTTTATACACATCTGAGATATCTTTCTCAATCATGGGTCTCAATTTTAACTTCATAACACCCCGGCAAAGGTCTGTAGATATTGAGGTTCTATCTCATTTAATTTTAAAAGCGGACCTTTCAGATGTTTGTTATATCCAAGGGCGCAAAGTCTTGCCGCACTATACTGACCGGCAATAATTTCAGCTGTTCTGCCAAAAAATTGAGTAAAATATCCTTTCGAGTTTTCTTCATGAACAACAATTTGTCCCTTTTCGGGAATTTTGTTTTCGAGTTGAGAGATAGGAAATAAATATTTTTCATCCAGTTCCGATTTATCCCGATTAAAAATACCTGTATAATAATTGCCCTTTCCAGCCTCTATAAGGGTATAAACCGGAAATTTATTATCCTCAGCCAGATCAGAGAGTAGTTCAAAATGTGTTACAGGAATAAGTGGTATATTGTGCCCGAAACAAAAACCCTTGGCATAGGACATTCCAATACGCAAACCGGTAAATGATCCTGGTCCGGATCCTATAGCAACATGTGTAACCGCTTTTGAATCAATCTCAAGTTCCTTGAATCCTCTTTCAACAAATGCAGCTAATAAGATCGCATGTTCGTTTTTTCTCTCAAGATTGTACTCGAGTAATACGGATCCGTTCTGCCACCAGGCAACGCTACAAAGTATACCGGATGTTTCAATTCCTAAAATAAGATAATTACTCATAAAATTCGAATAGCCGAAATTTTCGCCATTTACTTTTTTTTAAATCGATTTCTATATTTATACGATAATGAGGCCAGGATATTTGATCTTCAATAATTTCAGGCCATTCTATAAAATTTATACTGGTACTATTCCACAAATCTTCCAGTCCAAGATTAATTAAATCCGTTTCATCTTTCACGCGATAAAGGTCAATATGATTAATTAAAGGTACACCATCATATTGATTAATGAGCGAAAAGGAGGGACTTGATACCTCTGCTTTGGATCCAAGCAAGGCGACAAAATCTCTTGTGATGAAGGTTTTCCCGCTACCCAACTCACCATAAAGCAGAATCGTATCACCTCCATGAAAATATTTAACAGTTTCCCGCGCGAAGTTTCTTGTACCATCAAGATCCATAACTTCATTCTCGACAAGTATCTTTTTTTTCATTTATGTTTTAGGTTCAAGACGGATTATTGGTAATATCATTTCTTCCAGTGATGCTCCACCATGTTGGAAGCTATCTTTATAATAATTGAGAAACTTGTAATAATTGGTTGGATAAATAAAATAATAATCTTCTTTTGCGATAATATATGTTGTGTTTATTCCTCTTCTCGGTAGTTTAAAATCTTCCGGATTTTTAACATAGATCGCATTTTTTTTATCGACTTTCAGACTCCGACCATATTTGTATCTCAAATTTGTAGAGGTTTCACGATCACCGAGAACTTTTGTTCCTCTCATACCACGAACACTTCCATGGTCAGTTGTAATAAACAACAGATGATCAGATTTTCCAATCGCCTTCAATACATTGAAAATGGGAGAATGTTCAAACCAGCTTTTTGTCAATGAGCGAAATGCAGATTCATCAGGGGCGATTTCTTTTAATATCGGCAAATCGGAACGGCTATGTGCAAGTATATCCACAAAATTCAAAACAATGGCCAATACCTGTGAATCAAGATAGGAATTAATATTCTTTTCAAGATTTGCCGCATTCTCATTATTCATAATTTTCAGATATTTAATTTCCTGTTTTGGTTTAAAACCGTTCCTCAGGAAATTTTGTTCAAGCAGCTCTTTTTCATGTTTATTCAGGCTGCTTTCATCTTCGTCATCAGTTGACCACAGATCAGGATATTTTTTTTCTATTTCTTCTGGAAACAGACCGCTAAAGATTGCATTTCTTGAAAAGGGTGTAGCGGTTGGGAGAATAGAATAATAATAATCGCGGGTTATATTGAAATAAGGATAAAAGTAAGTTTCAAGTGTTAACCATTGATCGAGACGCATACAATCAATGACAATAAAAACAATCTTCGATCCCTTTTTAAGTTCCGGAATTAAATAATTTTTGACAATATCAACAGATAATAGGGGAGATTCCCGGCGATCCCATATCCAGTTTTTATATTTTTTCTCAATAAATTTACCAAATTCAACGTTACATTCCCGCCGCTGATCATACAAGATTTCACGAAATGCCGGTTCAGCCAATGTATCCAGCTCAACATCAAGATCGCATAATTTTAAATTGAGATCAATCCATTCGTCTTCAGTCAAAGGATTTAATAACAAGGTAGAGATTTGTTGAAGTTCCCGGGCATATTGCACACTTCGTTTTTCATTGGCAATTTTTTGGCTATCGAGAATTTTTTTACAGGCCATTAAAATTTGGCTGGGATTAACCGGTTTGGTGAGATAGTCGTCTATTTTCTGGCCGATTGCATCTTCCATTAAACTTTCTTCTTCACTTTTAGTGATCATAATAACCGGGGTTTGTGGACTGGAATCTTTGATTTGCTGAAGAGTTTCCAAACCATCTTTGCCGGTCATCATTTCATCAAGGAGTACAATATGATAATTATTCTCTGAGACTTTGGCAATTGCATCATCACCATTGGTTACCGTGTCAACATCATACCCTTTTGACTGAAGAAACATAATGTGGGGTTGTAACAGGTCAATTTCGTCATCTGCCCATAGTATCTGTTTTTTTTGCATAAAAACGCCTCCGAAAGAACAAAAAAACTAACGAAAATAAAAAGCTATGTCAAATAATAATTAGGAAGGCAGAAAATTTCTATGGGAGTAAAATATAATACTTATGCTATTTTTCTTTCATCACTGTGATACCATCCCAATCCGGACCAGGACTGTTGAATTTGAATTCTATACAACGGGAACGATATTCGACAGAGGGCGGGTCTTCCGGAACATAATTCAGACATGCTTCAAAGCAATCGATTGCCTCACTCCATTCCTGGATTTTATAATGTTGTATCCCTTTATTATAAACATCCAGCATTTTTAAGAAGTCCTCGCTCACTTTTTCTTTTTTGGATTTGATAAGTTGAAAAACTTTAATTGGTTTATCTTTACCCTTAACTCTAATAAGATCCAGTTCACGGGTGTGAAATTCATCTTTTATATAGTCATAAGTAAACTCACTGATCATAATTTCAGTGCCATAAAACTTGTTTGCACCCTCTAACCTGGATCCAAGATTGACATGGTCCCCCATAACGGTATAATCAAAAACATCACGAGAACCCATATTTCCTACGATTACTACACCTGTATTAATACCAATTCGTGCCCGAAGTTCCGGTTTACCTTCCTTTTCCCATTTTTCCCGCAGTTTGATGAGTTTTTTCTGCATTTCTATGGCTGTTTTACAGGCCATGAATGCATGATTATCATAGGGAACCGGGACACCAAATTCTGCCATAATTGCATCACCTTCGTATTTATCAATAATTCCGTCATGAGCGAGCACCGTATCGGTCATTTCTGTAAGATATTCGTTGAGAAGTTTAACCAATTCGGCCGGAGTCAGTCTCTCGGAGAGAGAGGTAAATCCGGCAACATCTGTGAACATAACGGTAACCTCACGTTCCTCACCACCAAGGGATAATTTTTCAGGATCAGCCAGAATTTGATCCACTACCTTGGCAGGTACATAGTGAGCAAATGCGCCGGTTATCATTTTTTTCTCGTGTTGAGAAAGGACATAGCGGTAAATGGTGTGCCCGCCAAATGTCAAAAGAATCACCAATATGGGCGTGCTTACCTGTATGATGGTGTTCCACTGACCAAATAGGACGAAGGTAGATACGAAATATAAGACTAATAAAAGTATCATCACAAATACACCGCCGAAAGTGGGTAGATAACGGGTGATAATAAAAACTAAAACGCCCAAAAGAACCAGTAAAAGCAATTCCCAGATATAAGGAAGTGAATGCAAGTAATTTTCGGATAAAATCATCTGCAACATGTTTGCGTGGATTTCCACACCATAGGTAAGAGTTGGCACAAAATATCCTTCCTCATCCCGTGTTTGAAGAAAAGGTGTCGGAAAATCATCGTGAAGTTCTACAACAGTTGATCCGATCAGAATAATCTTATCCTTTAACATTCCGGAAGCAAGTAATCCTGGAGGTAAACCCAGTTCTTCATCTCCGGGATCATCAAAACTATCGAGGTCATAATCAATGATCAGGTCAAAATCGACATCATCAAGGACGGCATCAAAAGAGTATCGCGGAAAAGTTCCTGAAGGACCCATATAGTTGATAATTGAAGAATAGCTATTAATTTTTGGGATAGAATAAGGCCCGATGACAAAACGGTCTTCCATCTCCAAAACTTCTGTATTCGGATCAAGATTCGCGTAAATCTTTAACAACGCAGCTGCAAAAGATGGATATATCCGGTCATTATAAGTTTGGCCAACCAGATAACGTCTGTAAAATCCATCTTCATCCAGATTGAAAGATACAAGTCCCCATGGCACGCCGGTTTCTACGAATTTTTCATAAGGAGGAACCAGGGTAATAATATCCGCCCGGCCTGTTGGCACCATTAATTTACCTGCCAATACGACATTATTATGTTGTGCCAGAATATCAGCAAACCTTTGATCTGACATTTCACCACCGGGACTAAAGTCAGCTTGTTCGAATATTACATCAATTCCAATCGCTTTAACCTCTGCCTCAATTAAGTTTTCAATTACATGGGCAAAATACTCTCTTGGCCATGGCCACCTGGCGGGTGTTGACTCGTCTGATTGATCATCAATTGCCAGAATGATGATAGGTGAGTCGGAAATGTCAATACTCCCTCTCATTTTAAAGCGGTAGTCTAACAGATCATGTTCTAGACTGATAAATGTTGTTGTTTGCCCGATAAGAAGAGCAAACAGGATCGCTACGACGGAAATTAATACAGAATAGAGAGGTTTTTCCTTGTGTTTATTCTTTTTTAGGGCCATAATATTTTATGCCCCGCCTGTAACAGGCACAGGCAGGGCATATCCTTCTTTTTAAAGTATTTTGTTATTAGAAGTTATAACTATAGCGTGCATTTAGAATTGTGTCGTTAAAATCTAAATCTTTATTGTCATAAGTGATTTGATCCCAGCGTATAGATAGAATACCAATTGTCGGACTTTGATAGGCCAGCCCTATTGTGTAATTATTTCGGCCGGTTTCTATATCAAGACTATTGGATTTTGTTTTGACATTCTGAAGTCTGAAGTTTACAAAAGGTTTGAAAACATCTCCACCCCGGAAACCACTCATAACGTAATCAACTCCAATCAGAAATGTACTGACAGTCGTATTGGATTGATAGATAGAAGCATCAGTACCAATATCATTCTCAGATTTGGAATAATTTAAACGGGTTACAAGTGGGATAGCAAAATTTGTTCTCAATCCAATCCCATAGAGGCTAAAATCACTTTGGGCAGCAGGATTGACCTGTTCATCCCGGCCATAGGTAGTGTAATTCAGGGTAAGGGCATTTTTAGTACCGGAAAAATCCATGGTATAGCTGGTACTAAATGAAAGTCTTTGTGTGGTATTATCTACCCTATATAACATTGAATCAGAAGGTGTGACACTGTTGGAACGGTCCAGGTTAGCATAAGTTATTGTTAGGGATGGATAAGCTGGGTAAGGAAAATAGGAGAGTGTGGCTCCAAGCTCATTGTTATCTGTTGCTTCTTTATCAAGTGAACGATTTGTGGTATAATTTTTGTAAAACAGTGTCAGGTATACCTGGTTCTCGAACATGCGGATATTGTCACTGATATGAAGTCCGGATACATCCTTAAGCAGATAGGGATTTCCCGGTGTGGCAAAATCTTTGTCCAATTTATAGTATCGAATTTTTAAATTATTGTAAAAATATCGAAAAGTTGCATCAAATTGCATGCCGTAGCTGGGTAAAGGATTTATACCAGTAGTCATGGAGAGCCAACCTGTACTGTTGAGAAAATCCCACAAGCTCTTTGCTTCACTGTTATCATTTAAATCTTCATTATATTTAGCCAGTGTATCCCAACTGACCTCCTCTAGCCCGGCGTTAGTATTGTTTATGCTGGCATGAAAGGAGGCATCAATCAATATCCGTTTTTGATCAAAATTCAAATTCAAATCAGTTCCCATTGAGACTGATTCCTTTGCATTGCTGCCAATTTCAATAGAATTAGGATCGTCCTTGGCATTAATCAGACTTAAAGTCCACCAGGCGGTATCCCAAAATTTAAAGCCGGGGCGAATGGACCACATATTTTGTTCATAGGTTCCACCGACGGAAATGAGGTCTGAAATACCACCTCCCGTTGAGATGGAATCTAATCTTCCATTAATCCCCCTTTTCAGCTGACCCCATATGTAATCAAAGGTAAAAAAACCAAAAGACAAACCTGCATGAATTCCACGAATTCGCTTATCTTGTAGTACAATCTGATCATAATAAGGATTAAAATCGCCGCCATGGAGAAAGATATTATTTTCCGCTGAAAAATTGTAACGAACCGTTCCGGTATATCGATTGACTGGTTGACGACTGGGATCTTCTTCTGAAGAGATTACTAAACGTGCCCGATAGTCAAGGTCATTGTATTTTCCTGATATTTCACCGCCGGTGCGGAAAAAATTATCTGTTGGATCAAATCCCGTACCGGTAGGTCCGATACTCTGATAGCGGTTTTCAATAAACGCGGACCCGCGGAAAAAAGCCTTTGGTTTTTGTGCTCTACTTGTTGTGGATCTGAATGACCAGCTCTGCTGACCAAGAACCCGTCCTTCTGAATTGAAAACTTGAATCTCTACATTGTGATAACCATCCCGGAATTGATGCCCGGGTGGAGGTATATAAGTAATGACGCCTTCACTAAAATCCACATTACTCCTGATATTTACTCCATCGATAATAAGTTTAATATTGGAAAAATCGATTTGTTCTTCTTCCGAAAAAACATAAACAGCAACGACAATATCCTCTTCCGGTACGACATCTTCTGCCAGAGGACTCAAAATGACTACCTCGATGGGCCCCTCTTCCTGCAAAACTTGCATGGGTGCAATATCCATAACATATGGATTCAGTTCAGCCATTCCCTCAGGAAGGGTGCCAATTTCACCTAATCCACCTTCGTATCCGATATAATATTGCATTTGTCCAGCTGTATATTCAGCGGTATTAATCGTAGCCAGGTACAAAAGACCTTCACGCTGCATCGTCACTGTCTTATAGTCAACATCACCTATTTCGCGGTAGAAAAGATGTAAATCATATATTTCTGAAGTCATTCCAGAGAACATTACTTCTATCTTTGCATCATCACCTCTGATAATTCCGGTTGGTGTGTTATGATAAAATTGTAGATTACCAGTTGCACCGAAGGCCACTGAAAGCAGTAAAATCGAACATAAGAAGTAATTAAGAGTCCTCATGCTGTACCCCTTTATAAAAGATGAAAATCTTAGTCTTCTTTCTTTTTCGTAGCTTCAAATTCCAGCAGTTTCTTTTGACCTTCATCATTTTCAAATTCAAACTCAAAGAAATCTGTATCGTCATCTAAGTCTTCATCAAAGATTGGTACGGTACCTTCTTTTGTTGGTTGAACAATTGGCGCTGTCGTATTAGATGCGACATAACCTGTTTCATCTGCATGAAGCAAGGCTGTACCAGCATCGTTGGTAATTTCAGTAACACCTTCCAGACCATAATAGAAGGTTCCGCCATTGTAACGCTGTTCAGTAATCCACTCGGTTCCTTTCACACTGGCGACAGAAGTTGGTGTTGAAATTTCAAACTTCCCTCTCTGTTTGGTTACTTTGGCCAGAATAGTTCCAACTTCGAGATAGACGTTTTTCAGAACCTGGTTTTTTTCCTTTTTCCCTTTGATAGTACAGATTGAATTTGCCCGGATTCTAAGCAGACTGGCGTCATCTATGAAGCGGAGAGCTGCATAGCTGTTCTTGTCGGTTGTCAACTTATCCCCGTCTTCCAGTCGGGAACCGCGTTTTAATGTAATTGAAGTTGCTTGATTCCCTCTGACAATGGAGACTTTACCTTTTACCTTTAGTATAACCGCAATGGTTCCTGCCGCCATACTTGTTGATGTAAGCGCGAGAACTAATGCAAATGCTATAAATATTTTAAAGATTTTTGATCTCATAGTGTCACCCTATTGTTGAGTACCCTTTAAAATTATATCACTTATTAGTCTTTCTTCACCTTCATAGCCGTCAATTATTTCGTACAATTTCTTTTTTGTAATTGTCTCACCATTGACCCGAATAGCGATCAAATTATAATCACTAAGACTTTTAGCAATTTCCTCACCACGATTTCCCAGAAGATCTATTAAAATTCTCATTACTTCACTTTTTACACCCTCATCATCAAGTTCGCCCAGGCTGGATGGATCTTCCACCCGGAAAGTATAAACAGGTGATTCCAGAACTTCTGTTCCACTCGAGGTGAGCATCCTTAATTGAACGCGCCAGACATAAACACCGGGATCAAGAGGCTGTACAGCCGCTACAGGATAAGGAAATACCGTAGTAAACATCAATTCGTCATAATGAGGTTGTGTAGTTAAAACTTCATCAATCGATCCGTGTTGGTCCAGTTTTTTAAAGATCTGCACGTGAAAAGGTTCTGAGGTAGAAAAAGTGGGATCAAAATCTGTTTCGTACTGAAAGGTTGGAAATTGTGTGTATAAAATTTCCAGATATCCATCACCTGCTCTTGTCCCGGGTGTAATTGGACGTATGAAGGTGGGATTGTTGATGAATATCGATGCGGAGGCTGGAGGAGTTTCATCAGAACCATTATTGAATACGTATTTGACAATAAATGAATAATTACCTTTTGGAAGTTTACCACCAGCAAATACTTCATCCTCAAATTCTTGACTGGGAGTTGTTGTATTTGATTTTTCAAATCTTATATTTTCCTGACCAATCGGTGTGGAATATCCTGCATTTAGCTCAATATTTGATACGGTAAAATTTTCACCAGCCATTAGAGTGAATACATTTGATTGAGTCTCTGAAAGCGATTCTGCATTTTGGAAAATTTCAAATTGTAAATACCCCTCAACCTGACCCATTTCACTATTATCCACTGTAATCTGGAATAGAAACTGATTAGCACCTTGTTGATAAAAGTCGAAGTCGGATACATAAACAATTTGTGCTAATTCCAGCGAAGGAGCAAGCTGTAATTCAAGTCTCGGTTGAGCGTTGGATTTACCAATTAAGGAGAAGAATGATACCAGTAAAATGAGTAATGGTATAATCTTCAGTTTACGAAATCGCATAGGATACCTCCCTTGATTTATCTAAAGAAAAATATAAACGCCGAAGGGAATGCTGACAATGATGACAGTCACAGATATTATGTGAAGTTTATCAACTGTTTTTTATTTCCAGATTTACTTAATATACCGAGATAATTATAAAATAGTCAAGTTTAATCCATGTTTATAAATGATTTGCGTAAATAGATCAGGCCGCAAGCAAAAAAGTAAAGACGCGATTAATCGCGTCTCTACTCTTTACCCCAAGTATAGAACGGAATATATATTATAAATATACAAGTCTCTGGATTATTCCCGAAAGAAGCATTAAAAACTTTTTTTGTACTAATTTTGCGGTTTCGGTCACTTCTTCGTGACTGAGAGGAGAATCGCTGATACCGGTTGCATGATTGGTAATACAGGAAATTCCAATTACTTCAAGATTTTCCTGATTGGCAACAATTACTTCGGGTACGGTGGACATACTGGCCGCATCACCACCCAATTTTGCAATCATTCTTACCTCAGCGGCTGTTTCATAAGAAGGGCCGGTCGAAACATAGAGGACACCACGTTTTAAATTTATTTGGTTCTCCCGGGCGACAGATTCGATAAGATCAAAGTGTCTGGTGGAATAAGGGTTGGACATATCCGGAAATCTTTGCCCACCATAGCGCAGAGGTCCACGCAAGGGATTTCGGAACATATTGTTAATCTGGTCGGTGATAAGCATTAAATCACCCGGCTTAAATTCAGGATTTAATCCTCCGGCTGCATTTGTTACAATCAATGTTGTTACTCCTAACGAGGCCATAATTCTGACAACATATGTAACCTTTTCTATGGAGTACCCTTCGTAATAATGAGTTCGACCCTGAACGGCAATTAGGGGTATTCCTTTCCACTCTCCGAACACCAGATATCCATGATGGCCCTGTACGGTTGATTTGGGATAATGGGGTATGGCATCTGCTGATAGTTTTTTTTTGTTTTCTAACAGGTCGGCAAAGGATCCCAATCCTGAACCCAAAATAATCGCGATTCGGGGTTGAATGCTAATTTGCTCCCTGATATAATCAATTGTTTGCTGTAGTTGAGCATCCATTTTACTGTAATTTGGCAGTGTAAAAAATAACCACCCCGTATAATTCTGGCTCCGCCAGCCTTTACGGGGCAGGCAGAGTACACAGAGTAATTATTTAATATTTATTGATTTAAGCGAATCTATTTTTTTCTCCCCCTCTGTGGTTTCGTCTTAAGATCCCCTTTTTCATTTTTTCATGTCCCGATTTAATCGGGATAACACTATCCGGTAAAATTCAGTTTGATATTCTTTTAAAAAATACAAAGGAGTAGTTTATAAATGAATATAAAATTGAGACTCCGGCAAGAATGGTTATGGGCATTTTTAGAATTTCAATATCTGTTAAATAGACAACCCCCAGAAAAGTGATGATAAGAACTGTAATCTTACCCGGAATGTTAGAGGTCATCACTAATTTTTTAGAACGGATGATTATGGCAGAAGCAAACAATATAATAAAATCACGAACAATAATAGCTAGTGTTACCCAGAGGGGCAAATCCTGATAAAAAGAAAGAGCCAAAAAACCGGCAATGGTACAGACTTTATCCGCCAAAGGATCTATAATCTTACCTAAGGTGGTAATCTGGTTCCATTTTCTGGCAAAATATCCATCAAGAGTATCAGTGAGTACAGCAAGAAGTATAAACAGCAACGCAATCATATTCTCATGTATTGATATAAAATAATAAATAGGCGCTGCGAACAGGAGACGAATAAAACTTATAATGTTAGATAAAGTGAATATTTCTTCTTTTTTCATCTATAGGTGTATCCTGAATTATAAAATCTTACCTTAGGGTAAATGGCATTAATAGTAGTGGGCGCATCTGTATTTCCTGCAAATACTCTTCTAATTGATCAATAGGATTTATTACAAATTTTGAAAAGACGTAAATTCTGCTAAATAATTGATTAAAAAATGACCGGCTTTTTGGGTAATATATCAAACGAATAATCGTCTCATCCTCAATGCCTGCCAGATCTTTTGCTACATCTATCGCTTCATCAAGCCCGCCTATCATGTCTATAAGGTCAATATCGATTCCTTTCAGACCATTCCATACGCGCCCTCTTGCTACCTGATCGATTTCATCGTATGACCGGTTACGGTTTTCAGCCACTTTCGTTACAAATTTAAAATAAAAATCTCTGATCATCCTTTGAATTACGATACGTTCAGAGTCTGTAAATTTACTATTCAGAGAAAAAATACCTGCATTTTTTCCTCTCTTAATATAGACATTGTTCAGTTCAATCTTTTCATACAGGTTTTTCAGACTAAATTTCCCCGCATATACTCCAATGGATCCTATTAGACTTAAATTTTGTGCTAGGATTGTATCTGCACCCATGGCAATATAATACCCTCCGGAAGCACCGACATCGGAGATGGAGGCTATAACCGGCTTTTCTTTTTGTGCCTCCGCTACGGCATACCAGATTTGATCGGCAGCCAAACTTGATCCACCCGGGCTGTTTATGCGTAATATTATCGCTTTTATGGAACTACTTTCAACGGCCCGGTTAATGTCCCGAATAACCCGGTTAGCACCCATAGTTCTTCCAAGTACAGGATCAGTTCCATCCTCTCCGCCGGTCATTGCTCCGGTACAAAATATTACGGCAATGCGCTCCTCCCCTTCAAGACCGACAGAGGAAGGATCAATCAGAGAATATTCAGTCGCCGATATTTTAGTAATCCTCTTTAAGTCCCCTTTAAGTAATTCTTTTACCTCATCAATATATTTTACCCCATCGACCAGACCTTGATCAAAAGCCTCTTCCGGGCTAAAACCGGAAACCTCTTCAATGAAAAACCTGACTTTTTCCGGACTAAATCCCCGGTTTCCTGCTATCGTATGAACAAGTTCATTATATCTTGAATCTAATATATCGTCAATAACTTCTCTCTGATGTTCGGACATCGTTTGCCGCGTATACATATCAGGAGCATTTTTATACTCACCCACATGTTCAAAATCTGCTTCGACACCAAGCTTTTTTAATAATCCTTTATAAAAAGTTACTTCGGCTGCGATACCTGTTAGAAAAAGATTTCCTCCCGGAGAAATAAAAATTGAATCACAAACACTGGCAAGATAATAGTCCCGGGTCAGGCCATAGTCGAAATGGGCATAAACTTTTTTTCCGGAAACGCGAAAGTTTTCAATCAATTGTTGTATTTCAGCCAGTTTTGCAAAACCTGTTCTGAGAAAACCAATTTTTAATACAACGCCTTTAATACGATCATCGACTATTGCCATCTTCATGCTCTGCCGGATTTTTTTCATATCCAGCGAAGTACCACGAAAATATTCCTCAAAAACATCGGGAGGATCATATTCCGGTATACCCCCTCCCAGACTAATTTGCAGATAGCTATTTTGATTTACCGCTGGTTCGGTGTCAAACAAGGCATTTATGAACAGATATGCCAAAAAAATCAGGATTAAAAATATCCCACAAATAATAGCAACCCACTTTAGTAATCGTTTCATGAAATTTCCTTAAAAAGATGTTAATACACCGGCGATAGTGGCGGTCATAAAAGTCGCTAATGATCCACCGAGAACGGCTCGCAAGCCAAATTTTGCAAGATCTGCTCTGCGATCCGGAGCAATACCACCGATACCTCCAATTTGGATAGCGATAGAAGAAAAATTGGCGAAACCACAAAGGGCATAAGTTGAAATAAT
>JAGLYF010000316.1 GCA_023132435.1 Calditrichia bacterium
TGTCATTCTGGTCCCTTTTGTCATTCCCGTCCCGCAACTGCGGGAGGAATCTCAAAGGGATGAACTCCAGCAGGAATCCAACAGGATAAACTCAAACAGGGATCCAAATATATTATAGGTAATAGATTGTTATCAATGGATTCCCGCTTACGCGGGAATGACAGGATACGGCATTGAATCGTTCCCAAGTTGTACTTGGGGACGCAATTGGCTATTAAGTTTTACTTAATAAAGATTATAAAAATCACTTACCGATTTTGTGAAGCACAACTTCACGAACAATTCCGTTCCCAAATATAATTTGAGAACGATTTGAATGTTGGTTACGACGCAGAGCGTCGTAACCAGGAGAATTCTTAATCCGTGTAATCCGTGGTCTGTTAAAAAAGGGGATTAAAATAATATGAAGAACGGTTTTGATTATAGTCGGTTAAAAATCTGATAATTTTCGCAGGGTTGGCGGATGCAGTTCATGTTTTCCATCAAAACGAATTTTACGATAATGTATCTCGGCTTTTTCCAGACGAGCCTCATCCTCCTTGATGATACCAGGCTTGGCATAAGGATCCTGCGTTCCCACTATAAGATAAACCTGTAGTTCCGGATAATGTGCCTTTATTTTCCAGAGATCCAGTTCCTGGGGAATCGTACCTGCCCAAAGTATCAATCTGTCCGCTTCGATACTTACCTGCTCTAACCATCGACACACGGTGGACACTCCTTGGGAGAAACCAAATAATACCTTTTTAATATCCTGATCCGGCAATTCTCTGGTTACTCTTTCGTAGACGGCGTTAGTATAATTAAGATAATCAGAAATTTCATCGAGTCTGTCCTCTCGAGTCATCCAGGAGGCTCCCACCTTCCCGGATATACCTGAACAGTAAAAACGGGAGAGCCCTTCCAGGGCAATAAAATAACGCGAACCATCAGCGATATAAGCAAATTCCTGAAGGAACTCAGTCGCTAACTGTCCATACCTATGGAAGACGTACCAGACCTGTTTTAGATCCTGGGTCGGTTGACCAAGAGTGACAAATCTTGCTGTTTTTGGAACCGTGATCGCTCTGCTTTGCATATAGATCCTGACTATTAATCTGACTTATATTAAATCTTTAAAGTATGATACTTTTATTGCTCATATTTTATTATCGTCCGAAACAATAAGAATTTTACATATTTTTTATCAATTTTCGTGAGTTAAAATTTCATGATTGAATCAAATCATTATTGTTTTTTTTTATAGTCTCATCTATATTCATGTACTTGATGCTGGATGCTTGATACTCGATGGCAACAATCTATCTCCCCCCTATCAAGGGGGGATTAAGGGGGGTGTAAAAAAGAGATCCGGGATACACATATGTAACAACCTCCTAACCCTCTTTTTTAAGGGGGAATTAGATCGTGCCCATCCAGTATCTACTCAGGGTTCTCAGTGACAAATAGAAAAAAAACATTAACTATGACTATAAAAAATAATGGATTTATTAAGAATTATTATGGATTGATTTCAGGATTGCTGGTCTTTTTTGCTTTCCTGTTTTTTATACCCGATTCAAGCATGCCGGAACCGGTAAAAAAAATGGCAGGTTCAGCGCTATTAATGGCGATCTGGTGGATTACGGAGGCGATTCCCATTCCGGTTACCGCTATTCTTCCCATCGTATTGTTTCCTTTGTTAAAAATTATGCCAACCGGTCAGGTTACAGTGAATTATGGACATCACCTCATTTTCCTTTTCCTGGGTGGGTTTATCATTGCTCTGACCATCGAGCGATGGAATCTCCACAAACGCATTGCTCTGAAGATCATTCATTTTGTCGGAACTAATCAGCGACTAATTATCCTTGGTTTTATGATTGCCACTGCTTTTTTATCAATGTGGATATCAAATACGGCAACGACGATGATGATGATCCCGATCGGCATGGCGATAATCACACAGATAAGCAGTTCGAAAGGTGATAGCCCGTTCATCCGTGGTAAAAACAATTTTGCCCTGGCATTAATGCTGGGAATTGCCTATGCGGCAAGTATAGGTGGAATCAGCACGATTATTGGCACGCCACCCAATGTGGTATTTGTTGGTATCTTAAAATCTACCTTTCCCGCTGCTCCTGAGATTAGTTTTCTGCAGTGGATGTTATTCGCCCTTCCATTTTCTCTGATATTTTTGCCTTTAGCCTGGTTTTATTTAGTATATATCGCTGCACCTGTCAACAAGACAAGTGCTGAGAAAACAAAATCTGAGGTTATCACTCAGGAATTAAAAAATCTTGGACCCATGTCCCCGGCGGAGAAAGCAACACTGACAATATTTCTAACCACCGGTGTGTTATGGTTGCTCCGTTCTGATATTGATATCGGAACATTCCATATAAGGGGCTGGGCCAGTTTGTTAGGATTAAAGGGTCTTGTTCACGACAGCACGGTTGCTATTGCCATGGCCGTGCTAACCTTTATCATTCCGGCTGGTGAGGACCGGGAAGGAAAACAACAGTTTCTGATGGATTGGCAATGGGCGAAACGTGTCCCCTGGGGAATCCTTCTCTTATTTGGTGGTGGTTTTGCCCTGGCCAGCGGCTTTCAGGAGTCAGGTCTTACGCACTGGCTGGGAGAACAATTAAAAACACTTCATTTTCTTCCATTGGGAGTGATCATATTAATTGTCTGTGCGATGGCGACATTTACCACCGAATTTGCCTCAAATACAGCGATGGCTTCCACCTTATTACCAATTCTTGCCAGTCTGTCCGTGGCTCTCGGTATCAATCCGATCATTTTGATGGTTCCGGCCACGATTTCCTGCTCAACAGCCTTTATGTTACCAATTGCCACACCACCTAATGCGATTGTTTTTGGAAGCGGTTATCTGCAAATCCGTGATATGGTAAAAGTGGGGCTGATAATGAATATTCTTGGTCTTATCTTGATCTTTATAGTCGTGCATTTACTGGCTGAGCCGGTTTTTAATATCGATTGGAACCAAATACCGGCTTGGGCAAAATAATTTTTTACGGTTAAGTAGATTTATTGTTGCGCATGCGTAGGTAATGATCGGCCAGAGTAATTGCCACCATTGCTTCTGCGATGGGGATAAAGCGGGGAAGCAGGCAGGGATCATGCCGTCCTTTAACGGCAACTTCAGTCTTTTTTCCGGAACTGGATACGGTTACCTGTTTTTTCAGGATGGAACTGGTTGGTTTTACCGCACATCGTATGATAATTGGCATACCACTTGATATTCCACCGAGGATGCCGCCGTGGTTATTGGTCGTTGTAACAATTTTATCACCGTTTTTTTTGAAAACATCATTAGCAATACTGCCGTAGGTTTTGGCAGCTTCAAATCCCAGACCAAACTCAATTCCCATCACCGCAGGAAGGCTTAAAAGTGCTTTACCCAAATCGGCTTTTAGTTTATCAAAAACCGGTTCGCCCAGACCAATCGGTACATTAATCGCCACAATTTCAGCGATTCCTCCGATGGAATCACCCTCTTTA
>JAGLYF010000317.1 GCA_023132435.1 Calditrichia bacterium
CAGCGGACATCATTTTTTTCAACATCGGATTGGATGATTAGAGCAGGGTCGGGAATTTGGGCAACGATGTCTCCCACTTGTTTGGTATATCCGGTAATCCGTATTTTTTCACCATAAAAGGAGAAAAGTTTTTTTGCGACAGCACCTGCAGCTACCCGAACAACAGTTTCCCGGGCACTTGCTCTTCCGCCTCCTCTGTGATCACGTCTTCCGTACTTTTTTTCATAAGTGAAATCGGCATGTCCCGGACGGTATAATGATTTTAAATTATTGTAATCTTTGCTATGCTGATCCTTGTTTGGAACCAGAATTGTTATAGGCACACCGGTCGTTTCGCCGTCAAATACACCGGAAAGAATTTCCGGGATATCGGTTTCTTTTCGCTGGGTTGTCAGTTTTGATTGTCCCGGCCTTCTCCGGTCAAGATCCGGTTGCAGATCAGAAACCGATAAGGGCATTCCGGCGGGAACCCCATCAATAATGACGATATTTGCCAGGCCATGACTTTCACCTGCGGTGGTAATCTTAAATAATTGACCAAAGGAATTTCCGGGCATGACGTATCACCTTTTATTTTTTCTCTTAATGAAAAATTCGATACTACTGAGTATAATCAGAAGGAATACAAGAATCCATAAAAATATAAGGCCTCGCAGGGGAAGATGCAATTCTCTTAATTTTTATTTCTCGTAGCGTCGTTTAACCGCAAAATAACCCACCCCTTAATCCCCTCCCTTATGCATAAGGGAGGGGAAATCCCCCGAGTACTCGGGGGATGGGGATGGTTAATTTTTTTTATGCTTTGTGGTTAATTTTATTTACGCTTGTCTCTGTATGAAAAACAGGGTATGGTCGTCGACGCGGGGTTTATTAGTATAGAATATATTTAAATCGTCATCACAGACAGCAATCAGGTCCGCTGCATTCAGATCCCTGGAATTATGTAAAAGTTCTTTAAAGCGCTCTTCTCCGTACACTTCAAAATCTTTTTCGCTGCCTTCTCCGGAAGGCTCATGAGCTGCTTCCACGACACCATCGGTATACATTACGATAATATCACCCGGATTTATAGTGACCTTTTTTAACTCAATCTTCTTTTTGAATGTATCCTCGGTTTTTGTCAGCCCGAGACCCAATCCTTCTATATTTATCTCTGAGATTTTCTGATCTTGTTTTCCCGGTAGTAATATTGGTAAAGTATGACCGGCACGTACAATCTCTGCTGTGTTTTTGACCAAATCCAGAACTCCAATAATCGCGGTTATAAAAATTTGTCTGTCAACAATTTGCGTTGAAAAATATTTATTCATCCTTATGGCGATTTCATCCGGTTTATTGGTGAACTGTTGAGAAAATCGTAACAGACTGATAAACTGAGCCATATAGAACGCGGCTGATGAACCTTTTCCGGAAACATCGCCGATTGTAAACAGATATTTGTTTTTTCCGACTTGAACTATGTCATAAAAATCTCCTCCGATTTCATTGGCAGTTTTGATAGAAGCAGCAATTTCGTACCCCTTAATTTCAGGTAGATTGGCTGGTAATAAACTTTGTTGTACCTGCCTGGCGATTTTTAATTCATGATCCAACCGGTCTTTTTCGCGGGCATGTGCGATTGTGTCTTTTAGCTTAATGCTCATCTCATTGAAATGACCGGCTAATTCAACAAATTCATCTTCGCCTTCCATGTTAAATTTGTAGTCAAGGTTTCCCTTTGCGACTTGTTGAATACCCACTTTTAACAGAGAAAATTTTTGCAGGATGATTTTATTTATTTGGGCGCCAAATTTACCGACCTGGCGGATAACCAGTGAGTTGAAAAGTATAAATATGAGCAATAACACCCAGACAAATTGTCCGATGTTTGAGGGGAGAAAGATGGATTGTAAATCTACATAAATGTCAAAGGCAAAATAGAGCTGATCCTGAAATCCGGCATTCTTAACCGGAGTAAACATACGACCTAGAATAAATTCCTGATTCCCGAAAATATCCTCACTTCCCAATATAATTACTTTACTCTTTGAAGAATCCGCCGGGCTTTTTTTTGATAAAATTGACCAGGAATCGTTGAGAGAGAATATACCAAAGGGATAAATTTTCGATACTTTTTTCTGCTCGAATATCTGGATATCAAAAATAAATTTTTGCCACTCTTTCATTGTATAGGGATACATGATCAGACCGGAACCGGCCAGGTATGAAAGATCTCTGGTTAACATCGAAATAAAGGCAGTATCGAGTTTCACAAGATACAATGATTTCGGAATAGATTCTGCTGATTTAACAAAAAGGAAATAATCATCCTTATTAAAATCCCTCTTTGCTCTTTTATGAGTTTTGGTCAAAGAGATCACACCGTGTTTCTCGTCAGTATCAATAAATTGAAGTGGTATGTATTCAGAAAGGAGAATTGGTGTGGCACCCTGCTCTAAACGAATCTTTTTATAGGTCAGCGAAGGGTATATTATTCCGTTACTGATTTTCTCGACCTGACGGTCTACTGATTCGCGTAAATTTTCTGCCTGCCAGCTGGAGATTAAAGCAAAAAATACAAAACAGAGAAATATAAACTGAATCAGTTGGGGAATGGAAGATTGAAACAACCCGGCAATCCACATTTTCCGGGAAAGAGTCGCATGGTTATATATTAATACCACCGGAATTTTTATAATGACTGCCAACAGATACATTTTTATCAAGAGATGGCAATAAAATGGAAAGACAAACCAGGTGACTTTTTGCCCGGCTTCGATAAATTTAACGGTATATAATCCACCCGGATCACCATAAAAATAAAAGATAAAGAGGAATAACCAGAAATAAAGAATTAACTCAGGTTTACTCAACCTTTCCAGCCAGTTTGTCTTATTTAACAGGGTGAGCAGAAGGAAAAATTGAAAGATATAAAGTATATATTGGTGTTCGAACAGCACAATGTAATAGGCGATATAACCAATCAGGGCATAGACAATCAATGAACCCTGGTTGACCTTAATGTTTTTTGGGCTATCGGGTATTGAATGATTTCCGACAGGTCGATCGTCACTTCTTTTCCAGAGGCTTGCATTGCTTACAAGTATTAATCCAAAAATTACTATTTGCAGCGAGAGTAGAAAAGTGGAGAAAAAACCGAGTGTAATATTATCAGGAATTGTTTTAAGAATATTGCTGAGTAGGGAGTTCTGTATTGAAGAAACGGTTAGAGCGACAAGTAACAGAAGATCAATAGGGATTCTAATCTTAGAAACCAGCTGTTTATTTAACTGGTATAAGAAATAAATCTGAAATACTATCCATACCTGCATCCATTTGAGTTGACCGATTTCTATGGAAAAAATGACAAAATAAAAGGTAAGTAACCAACCACCGATAAAGAATAGTAATCGTTTTGTGTTCAGCGTGGCACGATCAATACCCTGCCACCATAATATATATCTGTCCAGAAAACGTACGTACAGGTCTTTCAATGATTTCTCCGTTCCAAGTCACCACCGGCCTGTATTAATCTCATAATTTGCCTTCGATTTTTCAGATCTGCCCAGTCCGGATTCTCCGGAAATTCAGAAACTCTTTGTGGAGCTGATAAACGAAAAGGAAGACGCAAGGCCAGTTCCACCGGGACAGCCACTTTTTCTTCATAATTACAGATTTTACGTATTTCATATTTGAAGATCAAGAATGTAAAACATAACTGTTAGTGTAAAACATATTTCCTTTTAAAACAGCAAATTTATCCTTTTGGTTGCTGTCTCTTTAAGGGTTGCTTATATTATATTTTTTCCAATGCTGATATCTTCGAGTCCTTCCAGAACTGATGATACTGAAAAAGCACTTTTATGAATAGACGTAAAAAAGCAATTAAACGTTTCATAGTTTAACCACAATGGCCACAGAGAAAAACTGACCCACCCCTTGGTCCCCTCCCTTATACATAAGGGAGGGGAAATCCCCCGAGTACTCGGGGGATGGGGAGGGTTAGAAAAAAATGATAATAACAGCAAGTAGACTAATCCTGAATGTTTCGACGCAGAGCGTCGGAACAAGATTAAAAAAAACTTTGCGTCTTGGCGCCTTGGCGAGAGTAATAAGATAGATATTACCATACAGGATGGCTTTATGAAAACTTCAAATTTGTCCATTTGCAAAATCAAGAGTTTCTTACAAATATTTGTGTTTGTCACTTTCCACCTTGTATCCACTCTTGTTTTTTCACAAAGTGAGAATAAAATTATACACCGTGTATTTCTGACCGCGAATACGGCGGATATTTCTTCAAATTCAAATTTTATCCCGGCTGTCGGGGAATTGCTCTCTAAAACAAATGAATCCTTCTCATTGATCATCAATGGGGATTTGATAACCGGCAAGATTTCTGACAAGAATGAAGAAAAGTTTTCTCAAAATCTTAAACGACTTTTTAGTACGTTCACACAGTTTGATAATGGCAAGATTATTGTTATCCCAGGTGATCGGGATTGGGCAAATTCAGGTCCGGATGGCTGGAAAAATGTAAGGAAACTCCAGAAACTCATAAAGAATTTTAATCATTCTAATGTTCAATGGGCGCTTAAAAAGGGATGTCCCGGACCCAGGTTAATAAGCCTTGCACCCGACATTTCTCTGGTTACTATAAACACACAGTGGTGGAACCATCCCTATAATAAGCCTGGTCCGGCAGATGCCGATTGTAAAATTTCTACAACCAATGATTTTAAAGAAGAACTGGAAGACATCATCGATGATGAATCCGGGGGAAATCTTCTGATTGCCGGTCATTTTCCGGTTATTTCCCTTGGGGAGTATGGTGGTAATTTTTCTGCAAGAAGCCATTTGTTTCCATTAACAGAAATCAATGACTATTTATATCTACCGTTACCGATTATCGGTAGCTTTTATCCCAGTTACCGGAAAAACATCGGTACAGCAAAAGATATTTCAAATGAGTACTTTGAAAATTTCCGAAAACTGATTGGAAATATTATCACCTACCGTCAGTCTCTTATTTATTTATCCGGCCATGAGTATAATCTTCAGATCTTAAAAAAGGAAAATAATTATTTTATTAACAGTGGTTCACCGGACAGGCCGGGTTATACGGCGGATGATAATGATGCTCTTTATTCAGAATCTGCCAGTGGTTTGATTGAGGTGATATACTACAAAAATGGAAAAATTGTATCAATTGTGCACAGGTTTAACGAGGTTAAAAAACTCCAACCTGATGCAGAAATGTTACTTTTTCAATCCGCTTCAAATCCAACCGAAGGGGATGTTCCTGTCAATGACCGGTTTATACCCGTTACTCAGAAACATATACCGATGGTTATATCAACGGATCAATATCCGGACTCAGTAAATGTCATTGCCGGATCGGAATACTCAGCCGGCTGGACACATCGCCTCTTCTTTGGTGATCATTACCGGGATACATGGACAACCGGAGTGAAAATTCCCTATCTGAATCTGGATACCACTTTCAGTGGGCTGGAACCATTAAAAAAGGGAGGAGGGAGACAGACCAAATCTCTTAAGTTTATGGCCGGCAATAAGATGCGCTATACGTTTCGGTCAGTAAACAAAGATCCGATCAAAGCATTGGATTATGAACTGAGAGAAACGATCGTTGCTGATGTGGTCAGAGATCAAACAACAACACAATATCCTTACGGCGCCCTGGCCGCTGATATTATGCTCAATCAGCTGGATGTTTTTCATGCCCATCCACAACTATATGTTTTACCAAATAGTGATGAATTAGAGTCGTATAAGGAAGAATATGGAAGCCTTTTTGGTATGCTCGAAGAAAATCCGGCAAATCCGGATAGTGGTGAAATAGGTTTTGCCGGCGCAGATGAGATTGTCCGCAGTCATAAACTCTTTCGCAGGCTGTACAAAAGCCATAAGAACCGGGTAGACTCTCAAAATTTCGCAATCGCCCGCTGTTTTGATATGCTTGTGGGAGACTGGGGGAAACATGAAGATAACTGGAAATGGGTCGGATTTAAAACAAATGATCATACAATCTATAAACCCATGCCAAGGGATCGTGATCATGTATTTTCAAGATGGGATGGTATTTTTCCCTGGCTTGCCGATCGGGAGTGGGCGAAACCCAGTGGAGAAAATTTTGATTATGAAATTTCAGGGCTGCGAAGCCTGATGTGGCAGGCAAGACATCTTGATCGGTTTATCGCTTCCGATCTCGACAAAGCAGATTGGATCCGGGCAGCAAATTTTGTCCAGGAAAGGATAAGCGATGAAGTGATTGAAAATGCTATAAAATATATGCCGCGTGAAGTCTATAATCTGTCCGGAAAAGAAATCGAGAGTAAACTAAAACAACGTGTTCGCGATCTGGAAAAATATGCTATTGAATATTATGAAATGCTCGCTCCTGAGGTTGATGTGGTCGGATCAAATGATAAGGAATATTTTGATGTCCATCGAAACGAAGATGGGACGGTCCAGGTATTGGCGGCCAATTTAAATGATGATCAGGGACCGGGGAAGGATGTTTTTTATCATAGAATATTTAGTCCTGATGAAACGGATGAAATCAGATTATATGGGTTGGATGGCGCCGATGTTTTTAATATCGGGGGTAAAAGTGATAAATCAATCTTAATTCGTATCATCGGTGGACCGGGAAAAGATAAGATTTCCGATACATCAACAGGAGGAAAAACATTAATTTATGAAAAGAGTAAAAAGGCCGAAATTCAAATGGGCGAAGAATCGGTTAAAATGTCTCCTTCTGATCAGCATTTGTATAATTATAATCGCACTGCCTTTGCTTATAGTACCTATTTTCCGCTTCCATATATTGCCTATGATGTGGATAAACAGTTTGTGATTGGATTAAATCTGGAGTTTCTTACTCAAAAATTCGGGAAGAAAGATTATAATATTAAACATAAAATCCGTGGTGAAATAACCACAGCGGGTACTTTTTTCCTGGGATATGATATCCGATTATATCACCGGATTGCTGAGTGGGATATTGCCATGGGTGGATTTTATGCAAATCCTAACGACTTTCTTTATTTCTATGGCCTCGGTAACGAGACGATTAAAGATAAAGAATTATTTGATCAGGGATACTACAAAACCCGCTTTAAATCTATC
>JAGLYF010000318.1 GCA_023132435.1 Calditrichia bacterium
GGAGGGGGATTTAGGGGGAGGGTTATGAGGAGGGGAGGGTTAGGTCTTTGCGGTTAAATTAATGAAATTAGCAACATCCGCAGCCGTCATAGAAATATGTTGACGAAGAGATGTAGATATCAGACTGCAATTAGCTCTTTCTTTTCACCTCACCTCGTATATATACAATTTTAGAATCGTCTGGTGAAAGAGCGAATTCTGTCTCAGCTACCCTGCCGCCTGTTTTGGTCAAATTTCTTTGTTCACTCCCGTCTGTATTCATTATATATATCTCCGCATAACCATTAAGACGTCTTGAAAAAAGAATCTTAGATCCGTCAGGTGAAAATTGAGGATTCCAATTCCATTCATAGAAACGGGTTAAATTAGTTTTATTTGTCCCATCGGCATTCATCAGATATATTTCACTATTACCCTCATGCCAGGATGTATACACGATTTCTGAACCATCGGGCGAGAATTGAGGTTCCTCATTTTCATCACTGGAATTTGTCAGGGTTTTCAGATTGTTTCCGTCGATGTCGATCGTATTAATGACAGAAACATGGTAATCCTGATAGTGTGTGAAGACAATTTTTAAACCATCCGGTGAAAAATTTGGCTGGAGACATTCTTGTTCATTTCCGGAATTGGTTAGTTTCTTTGGATTATTTCCGTCTGCATCCATAATGTATATATCTGTATGATGGTAGTAGACCGTATCGGTCTGGCATCCCATACAAAAAGCGATTTTGGATCCATCCGGTGAAAATCGGGGACTCCATATAGAGGGAATAGAATATTCCTCACCGCAAATATCTGCCGTTAGAATTGACGATGTGCCTCCGTTTGTATCGGTTATATAAATGTCAGCGTTATCTGAAATAAAAATGATTCTCATACCATCGGGTGAGAACTGGTGGTCTCCGTTGTAATCATTCTCAAAATCAGCCAGCTTTATCACATTGCTGCCATCAATGTTCATAATGAATAAGTTCTGACCCATTCCGACAAGAATTTTTGTACCGTCGGGTGAAAAAACCGGATTAGAATAACCTGGATCATGATTAGGATCAGAAATAGAAATGTCGGTCTGATTGGAACCATCTGCATCCATGATATAAAGATAGGTATAATATTCAAGATTAATGTCTACAGTTTCAGTATCCAGACCTAAATCAATCTTACAATAAATATTTAAAAGACTTGTGATAAGAACAGGCAAAATCCAGAGGATCTTATATTTGTGTATCATTTTACACCTCCTTGATACCTGATTTTAAGCGATATTTAATTCAATAGAATATAAGAAGTATTCAAAGCGAATTTGTCATGATCTTGTCAAAAAAATGTAAAAAATTTATATGTCCGGTTTAAAGTTATGAAATTGATGATCCGCCAGCGCGAGAAAGCACCGGCGTGCAGATCCTACCGAATGGCAGACAGGAAACCGTATTTCCCCTCGATATCGCTTCTCTTTTTTAAATATGATGAATTGAGTATATTTATCTCTTTTAAATATATTCTGATAAAACGAAAGGTAGTGTCAAAAGTTATATTAAATAGGAAAAAAAATGAAACCACCACGCCAGAGGCGGGCAGGCAGAGGCCTCAGAGTAAAACTCGTCTCTCGTCGCTCGCTACTCATTGCCAGTAAACGCTTATAATAACGAAATACGAGTAACGAGCTGCGAGAAACGAGCATCGAGATTTACTCCGTGTACTCTGTGGTTATTTTTTACACTACCAAACGAACGACAGAGAGGAATTAATGAAAAATGATATAAAATCGTCTGAAGGAATAAGCCGGGATAATATAGAGGAACAGCACAAGTGGAAACTGAGTGATCTCTATGAATCACAGGATGTATGGAAAAAGCAAAAGAAAAATCTGGAAGGTGAAATTGAAAAGATTGGCTCTTTTCAGGGCACGCTTTCTCAATCAGGAAAGAAATTATTTGAGGCACTGGATTTTTATTCGAATCTTGAAAAAGAGTTTTTACGTTTATCCGCTTATGCTTCCATGCTCTCAGACCAGGATACGCGTGAATCAGAACCGATGGGTATAAAACAGGAGATGACCCATTTGCAAACCCGGCTAAAGTCTGTGTCTGCATTTTATGAACCGGAAATATTGACCATTCCTGAAGATAAAATAGAAGAATATATTGAAGAAACCTCCGATCTGGAAACGTATCGTCAATATTTGTTTGATATCCTGAGGCGCAAAAAACATACCTTAAATCAATCTGAAGAAAGATTGGTCGCCCAGGCCGGTTTAATGGCAGGCACAGCACACGAAATATTCAATATTCTCAGCAATGCTGATTTACCCTATCCGGAAGTTCAACTGTCGGATGGTAATACGGTTCGTGTTGATCCTACAAACTATGCCCTCTATCGAGAAAGTAAGAACAGGAAAGATCGAAAAAAAATATTTGAGATATTTTTTGAAACGTTACAGAAATTTCATCGTACTTTTGGTACACAGCTGTACGGAGAACTGAAAAAAAATCTGTTTTATAAAAATGTTCGTTATTATGATAGTTCTCTACACGCTTCATTGGATAGAAATAATATCCCGGTTGAGGTTTTCCATAAACTGATTGAAAATGTCAATAAAAATCTGGACACATTACACCGCTATCTACGCTTGCGGGGGAAAATGCTGGGAATCAGGGATTTACAATTCTATGACGCCTATCCATCTCTAACCAAAGAAGTGGATTTAACTTATACCTATGATCAGGCAAGAGTTCTTATACAAAATTCACTCGCGATATTGGGTGAGGAATATAACAGGGTGATCGACCAGGCTTTTGACAATCAGTGGATTGATGTTTCTCCCAATACGGGGAAACGATCAGGCGCCTATATGGATGGAATAGCTTATGATGTTCACCCTTATATCTTACTCAATTATAAAGGTAACTATAATGATGTAAGCACATTAACACATGAATTGGGTCACGCCCTGCACAGCTGTTTTTCGAATAAAAATCAGGCTTATGTAAATTCACATTACCCGATTTTTCTGGCGGAAGTGGCATCGACAGTTAATGAAGCATTGTTAATGGATTATATGTTAAAACAAATTGACAATAAAAATGAGCGATTAGCCTTATTGGGTAATTTACTGGATGGTTTTCGCGGAACGCTTTTCCGCCAGACACAATTTGCCGAGTATGAGCTAAAGATTCATGAACTAACGGAAAAAGGTGAATCTTTAACCGGGGACCGGTTTACTGAATTATATCTGGAAATCTTTAAGAAATATTATGGTCATGACGACGGAGTGATGACTATTGATGATCTTTTCGGTGTTGAATGGGCCTATATTCCCCATTTTTATTATAATTTTTATGTTTATCAGTATAGCACTTCATTTACTGCCTCGCAGGCGATTGTGACAAAATTTCTTGATGGGGAGCCGGGGATCGTTGATAAATATCATGCATTTCTGTCCAGCGGCTGTTCCGACTATGCGATTCCGACATTGCAAAAAGTAGGAATTGATATGACCAGCGATGAACCGTTTGATCTGACGATTAAAAAAATGAATCAGGTCATGGATGAAATCGAACTAATTATCGATGAAGAATAAATGAAAGATATTTTTAACCGCAAAGACGCAAAGGAATAAATAACAAATTTCAAATCTCAAATAATTATCAAATTTCAATGAACAAAACATATAATTTTTTACTATAATCAATTCGAAAATTTGATATTGGAATTTATTTGTCATTTGGTATTTGATATTTGGATTTTCATTTTTTCAGTCTTGGCGTCTTAGCGGTTTAAGAAACAAGTGATATAAAACCTTTTTACAAAACAATTGAGGAGGAATTATGAGTAGTAGTTTATTAAGATTTGGATCATTTGCTGTCATCCTTGTTTTCCTGATGAATTTTTTATTGGCTGTTTTACCGGCATTCGGGCAGGCGGATGATAAAGACCGGGCCAATATCGAGGAAAAGTACAAATGGAATCTTCAGGATATTTATCCATCGATGGAAGCCTGGCAAAAAGATAAGGAAAAACTCAAAGAGCGTCTGAAGAAAGTCGGTGAATTCAAGGGCCAACTTGGCATCTCCGGCCCGAAATTAAAAGAGGCGCTGGATACTTTTTATCAGATCCGCAAAGAATTTGTTAAAGCTTATGTTTATACTTCTATGCTATCTCACCAGGATACACGAGAATCGGGACCACAGGGAATGCTACAGGAAATGCAACAGTTAGGAACCGAGTTTTCAAAAATGTCTGCCTATATCAATCCGGAAATCCTGAGCATTCCGGAAGAAAAAATGGAAAGTTTTTTTAAGGAAGAACCCGGTCTTGAAACCTATCGTCATGTTATTGATGATATACAGAGATCGCGAGATCATATTCTGAATGAGGAACAGGAAGCAATTATCGCTGAGGCTGGCCGGATGTCCGGTACAGCTCAGGCAACCTATTCAATCCTAAGCAATGCGGATTTGCCTTATCCGACAGTTACACTGGCGGACGGAAAAGAAGTTCGTCTCGATGCTGCCGGTTATACCGGTAACCGGGCCTCAGCCAATCGTGAGGATAGAATCAAGGTTTTTGATGCATTTTTTGGATCGATGGATAACTATCGCCGGACATTTGGAACACAATTATATGGTGAAGTAAAGAAAAATATATTTTATAAAAATGTTCGCAAGTATGAATCTTGTCTTGAAAGTGCTCTCGACGGAAATAATATTCCCACCTCAGTCTATCACAAACTGATTGAAAACACAAACAAGAATCTGGAAACATTCCATCGTTATTTACGCTTACGCAAAAGAATGTTAGGCGTGGATGAACTCCATTATTATGACATGTATCCGTCAATGGTAAAAGAGGTTGACCTGACTTATACCTATGAAGAAGCAGGTGAAATAATCAAAAAGTCCCTTGAGGTTCTTGGATCAGAATATGTAGCGACGGTCGATAAGGCGATCAAAGAAAGATGGATCGATGTTTATCCCAATACCGGCAAGAGATCAGGGGCTTATTCTAATGATGGTGCTTTTGATGTTCATCCGTATATTCTGATGAATTATAATGGCCAATATAATGATATGAATACCCTGACCCATGAACTTGGTCATACCATGCATAGCTATTTTGCCGGTAAACATCAGCCGTTTCATAATGCAGACTACCCGATATTCCTGGCAGAAGTGGCCTCTACGGCCAATGAGGCAATATTAATTGATCATATGCTCAAAACAATCGATGACAAGGAGGAGCGCCTTGCGCTATTAGGTAATTATCTAGATGGTTTTAAAGGGAACTTATTTCGCCAAACCCAGTTTGCAGAATTTGAATTAAAGATTCATGAATTAACTGAAAAGGGTGAAGCATTAACCGGTGATAAATTTACGGAGATCTACCTCGAAATCCTGAAAAAATATTATGGTCATGATGAAGGGGTAACAGTCATAGACGACCAGTTCGCGATAGAATGGGCCTATATCCCGCACTTCTATCTTAATTTTTATGTTTTCCAATATAGTACATCTTTTATGGCAGCCCAGGCCCTGGCTGAGAAAATGTTGAGTGGTGATCCGGTAATGGTTGAAAAATACCTGGATTTTCTTTCCAGCGGCGGTTCGGAGTATGCGATACCTACATTAAAAAAGGTCGGTATTGATATGACCAGCGACGAACCATTTACGCTGGCGATGAAAAAAATGAACAAGGTTATGGATGATATGGAGAAAATATTGACCGAATTGGGTAGATAAACCAGATTTTAATCAAAAAAAGCCCTCATCCTGTTTTATCAGAATGAGGGCTTTTTTATATTACGTTAAATTTATTTTTTCTAGGCCGCGGATGATACTTTTACTCGAATCTTAATGTAATTATTTATGTCCTTTTTGCTTGATCAAAAAGGACCAAAAAATCAAGGCCCCCTGAAATTTGCCTGAACAGCCTCAGAAATTCCGGAAAAAAACATTTTTCTGCGGAATTTCTTAGACTGCTCCGAGACGGCAAATTTCAAAATGGCCGATCTGAAAACAATTTTATTAATAATTTGTGTAATTCGTGGATAATCATTACTGTCGTCGCTGCCGTTGCGCCGCTGCGAGAAACAAAATAATAAAATCTTTGCGTCTTTGCGGTTAAATACAATTTGGTTGTTGTGAAAATATCGAATGTTACAACTAATAAACATTTCTCATGAAATAGATGGTATTTCCTTATTCCGGGATATCCAATGGACGATTAATCCACAAAAACGGGTGGCCTTAATCGGACCAAATGGTAGTGGTAAAACCACCCTTCTTCGTCTCATCTGTAAAGTGCTCCCCGTTCAGCAGGGAGAAATCGTCAAACCAAAAACCTATCAAATTGGATACCTTCCCCAGGAAGAAATCTCTTTCGGGCGTGTCTCCGTATTAGAGGAGGTTCTTGAGGCAAACCAGCTCATGCAATCGATGGAGGAAGAAAAAAAAATCATACGCAGTCAGTTAGAGGATCCGGGTATTGAAACAGATAAACAGCGAACGCTTGTTGACAGACTTGGATACCTGGAAGAGCGGTTTCAATTTTTAGGGGGTTATTCTTATGAGGCCCTGGCAAAAAAGATCTTAATTGGATTGGGTTTTAAAGAAAATGAATTTAATGATTCCATTGATACAAAAAGCGGTGGCTGGCGCATGCGGGTTTATCTTGCCCGTTTGTTACTGCAAAATCCGGATTTGTTATTATTGGATGAACCGACAAATCATTTAGATATTGAATCGCTGGAATGGCTGGAGTCGTATCTGCTGGAATTTAAGGGAAGTATGATCATTGTGTCGCATGACCGGTTTTTTATCGACCGCCTGGGTGAAGAAATTGCTGAACTGGAGCATGGGCAATTAACTCATTATCCGGGGAAATATGACTATTATATAAAAGAAAAGGCCTTACGACTACAGCAATTGGAACAAAAGGAAGAAGAGGTTCGGGCCGAAAAAGAACGATTGACCCGGTTTATCAACCGATTTCGATATAAAAACACTAAAGCGCCTCAGGTCCAGGACAGAATCAAACGTCTGGAAAAACTCCAGGATGTTAAACTCCCGCCATCGACAAAAAAAATACATTTTCAAATAACCTCACCGGTAAAAAGTTACAAAGATGTTTGTAAATTTAAAGATGTTGGTTTTCGCTACACAACTGATTGGATCTTCGAGAACATCAACTTACAGTTATTTCGGGGGGAAAAAGCCGCCCTAGTCGGAGCCAATGGTGAGGGTAAAACAACTTTGACAAAACTGATCAGTGGTCAGCTGGGGCCACAGAAGGGTGAATTAAATCTGGGGGAACGGGTGTCGATCGGTTATTATGCTCAACATCAAATCGATACTTTGAATAAAGAAAACTCAATTTACCAGGAAGTCTATTCAACAGCAGCAGAGAACTATCGCGTCCGGATACGGGATATATTGGGAATTTTCAAATTCTCAGGTGATGATATTGATAAAAATATTTCTATCCTGAGCGGGGGAGAAAAGGCCAGAGTTTCACTGGCAAAAATTCTTATCTCACCGGTTAATTTTTTGTTAATGGACGAACCGACCAATCATCTTGATCTTGATTCAAAAAAGGCTCTTGAAAAAGCCCTGAAACACTATGATGGCACGCTTTTACTGATCTCACATGACCGCTATTTTTTAGATCAATTGGTTTCAATTGTTTTTGAATTAAAAAACGGAATTTTGAACCGTTTTGAGGGTAATTATTCTGCATATCTGGAGAAAAAAAGGAAATCATATCTTTCTACAGAAGAACGGGCAGAAGGAAAAAGACCGGCGATACGAAAGGATAATAATCAAAAACGACTGGAAGCAGAAGCACGTCAAAAGATAAGCTATCAGCGGAAATTTCTTAATGAACGAATCGAGCAGTTGGAATCTGAGATGGAAAAACTTGAAACGGAAAAAAAGGAAATCGAATCAAATCTTGCCAAAACGGATTTTTACCGGGACCAGGTTAAGGTGGCTGAAACCGGAAAAAGATATCAGAAATTGCAGGAACTCATCCCAAAATTGTTTGATGAGTGGGAAGCAAAACAAAATGAAAAGGATAAACTATTGGAAGAATTAAAGGTGAACAGAATAGACTGAATCGAAAGATCCTAAAAGTTAAGTATAAATGTATATTAACTATCGCCAATACTGCACACGTTTCTGCAATATTTGTAACTGCTCATCAGTGAATTTTTTTCAGAATTCCTGGACTATAACTTAATAGTCATATTTTTGGTAACATTTTAATGAGGCAACGGCCAATATTCGGTAACAAAAATCATGAGTCAATGCGACTAGAAAAAATAATTTATGTTTAACAATTTGAACAAAGTAACCATGACGTGATCAATCATATGTCAGGTTTTCGGCTTTTTTGCCTTACCAACAAGGATCTTATAAGGAACTTCATACATCTTTTCTGTAAGCAGCTGTAGAAACTCGTCACACTAGTATGGCTCATACATGCTTTTAAAAGTCATTTCTATAGCCTTCAGGATCCCCTCTCGCCGGATATATGGGTATCGGTGAATTTATAATCTTTTGCAGTGTTTGCAACGTTTGTTTGTCATCAACAGAAATGGTTTTTTTATGATAAACCTTTTTTAACTGTCTGTCTAAATATTCCCAATCCATTTAATAGCAAGCTTTTTTTCATTAGCGGTTACAGTGAATTCAATACAGATTAAAACACATTTCGGTCTCTTGTAATTGTGTCGATCGATATAAAATAAATTTCCGGTGGTTTTTATTCAAATTTACTGGTGGTATTTTGACAAATTAACGATGGTTCTTTCACAAAAAACCTCAGGTATTTAGACAAAATATTGATGGTTTTTTCATAAACAACCGACAGCATTTTGAAACAATACTGCTGGTAAATTTACTGTATATCAATCGATATAAAAAGGTTGCCTGCATCGTAAAGACGGCAGGCAACCCATCCCCAATCAGGACACTTAATTCTGTGTCCAGTGCCCCTTCCAATTCATTCCGTACCACCAGATGGTATTCTCTGTTGGTTAATCCTGCCGGTACATCAAATACAAGTTTGGAAGAAGTATTCTGCCCCTTTAGTTGCAGTATCGTCTTCAGCAATAAAAAACAGACCCTGGTTATCATCTTCCGGGTCATATTTTAAACGGTGCCCGGTCAGGGTGGCCAGCCAGCCCGGTGTGGCAATACTGTCTTTTTCCTTTGAAGTATGATCAATGAATTCCATCAGGTTGGGATTCTTTTGCGCTGACTCCAGTTTGGTTGTCTCAATGCGGGTACGGTAATAATCACGCAGACGTTTGCCGGAGCTAATCCGGGGTCTGACCTGATGACGTGAGGTATCAAACACATCGGTATTGCCCATAAATACCCCTTTGATACCACTGCGGAAGTTTGCAAAAGGGGTATTTACATTATATCCTTCATTGAGCATGAATTCCAGAGCGGCAAGTATATGGAACTCAAAAACATTCTGGTTTTCGGTGGGTGCATTAACCGCATCCGTTGTGTATCTAACAAGATGAGGATATTTACATCAGAGAATACGAAACGGTCAGACAATTAAATGAAGGATTAGATCTATACTTTGATTTTTATAATAATGAACGACCGCATCAGTCCCTGGAATATTAAACACCGGCTATGGTGTATTTTGGTATAAACAATACCCATCAAACGGGAAATAATATTGCGCAAGAAAAAAGTTATTCACATATTCACAAAAAGAAAGAAAAGAAGCAAAAGAAAGAAAAATTACTACAACTACAATACACCTTAAGTTAAATAGCTTTTGGTACAGCTAGTAAGGTCCAATTCATTTGTCTGTTAAAAAATAAGATTAGTTCATCTAATAAATGGTGTTTTAATGGCTAAAGATTTAACCACATCTGCTATTGACCGGCAGAATATATTAAATAACCGCTATGCGGTTGAATCCATTCAGGAAGAAACCGGAATCAGCGGTGTTCTTTTCGAAGGACAATACCGCTTTACTACCAAACAGGTAGCTGATTTTTTTGAAATTGATGAACGTACTGTAAAACGTTACTTAGCTGATTATGAAAAAGAGCTTAAAAATAACGGTTACGAAGTTTTACGCGCTAACCAGCTAAAATTCTTTAAGTTAGCTGTTGCTGAACAGCTAGCTGGTGACATCAATGTCACTAGCAAAATTACTCAGTTGGGTGTATACAACTTCAGGGCTTTCTTAAACCTGGCTATGTTATTAACTGAAAGTGAGAAAGCCAAAACTATCAGAAGCATCATTCTCGATATCGTTATTGATACCATCAACAAGCGCACCGGCGGTGGTACCAAGTATATCAACCAACGCGATGAGGATTTTGTTGTCAATTATTTACGAGGTGAAGATTATCGGAAAGAATTTACAGATGCACTGCGGGATTATGTGGATATGGGTAAAGCCAAATATCCCATTTATACGGATAAAATCTATAAAAGTATTTTTAAAGAAAACAGCCAGGAATACCGCCAAATTCTCAAATTACATGATAAAGAGAATGTACGCGATACGATGTATAGTGAGGTCTTAAGGCTTATTTCAAGTTACGAAGCCGGTGTTGCCGAAGTTCTTCAAAATGAATATCAAAGATTGGGACGAAAACTGAAACCTGTAGAGGTAGATAATCTTTTTCATGAATTTGAAAATCAAAGACTTTGGGTACCGCAGATTGAAGATGCTAGAAATAAAATGGCTAGCCGCGATCTTGGATTCCAGGATGCTTTGCATATACGATTAAAAGAATATATCACAGCCATTAAGCCGAAAGATTTTGATCGCTTTTTAGGCGAAAAAAGCAAAGCGCTTGAAGAACGTTTGGAGGAAATGAAAGATGTCTTTAAACGACTGAAAGAAAGAGAATGAGTTTTATTTATCCGGATATTGAACAGGCGATTGCAGTACATAAAGTGACTGTAAAAGTAAGTGGTGGAGGGGCTGATGGTGTTTTAGATGCCGGACGGTTGGAAAGTGTTTTACAGCATATTCAAAACGATGATTATTATCCGACATTTGAAGAAAAACTTACACATTTAGTGTTTTCGGCTAACCAATTTCATTGTTTTCAGGATGGAAATAAAAGAATTTCGATTTCTCTTGGCGCTCAGTTTTTATTATTAAATGGTTATTTGTATTGCTCTCAAAAATTTATACTGGAAATGGAAAATATTAGTTATCATGTAGCAGCTGGTAGAATAAACAAGGATCTTTTATCTGAAATTATCTGCTCGATCATAAATGAACCGGAATTTTCAGAGGAATTAAAATTAAAAATTTACGATTGTATAAAATAGGATTAAAATGACACTCATTTTGATGACCATTTGATTGGCGACATTTTTAATTCCCACTCGCATTGACTCATGTGTTAACTACGTTGCTCTATAATGGAAAGATAAGTGGGGGAGATTGGATAACCTTTAATACGACGGTATGGGTTTTGATTTACGGGATGAAAGAGGTTTTCCGGATTGCTGAAGGGCGGGAGGTGTACGATAACTATCAGTAAAAAGGTAAAAGGCAAAAGGTAAAAGGTAAAAGTGGTGTATACTATTTTGAGAGTTTTTTTACTTTTTACCTTTTCCTTTTTACTTATAATCAATCCTGTCAGACAGTGCCCAGACGATTCGCTCACTTGAAGCCAAATTCTGGTATGAGAAACTGCATCAAAATGACAAATTGCTTGAGGAAGAACGGGTCAGGGCGGCAAGTATATGGAACTCAAACACACTTTGGTTTACTATAGGGGCATTAACCGCGTCAATTGTGTACATAACCAGATAATAATTTAAAATTTATAGTTATAACTGAAAACCATACAGTAATTTTATATTACAATTCTATTTATATTGTTTACAGGTAATGTGTATTGAGATATAAATAGGCTAATCGATGGCTAAATATATTACTCAATTAATTTTTATCATATTTTTTTTCACTTCTGTTAGTCTGTCTGATTTTCGATCGAGAGAAAAGATAGCTCCGGGTGTTATATATTATCACGATCATCACAACTCCGGGCCCTGGCATATTCACGTACTTGAAATTGATTTGAGCAATTCAGCAATCACACTGGAATCGGTAAAGGCA
>JAGLYF010000319.1 GCA_023132435.1 Calditrichia bacterium
ATTATATAACGTTAAAGATGATAGCGATTTAGATAAATTAGAAGAAGCCCTTTTAGGAGAAGCGGATAATCAGTTGCATGAAACATATCATATAGACTGCGCTTTTCAAGGAGAAGAGGGTTTGAAAATGGTTAAAGAATCCCTCAGGAAAAATGAACCTTACGCCGTAGCCTTTGTTGATGTGTGTAGGCCCCCGGGCTGGGACGGTATAGAAACGGTATATAGGATTTGGAAATTGTATCCCGAAATACAAATAGTTATTTGTACCGCTTATTCAGACTACTCATGGGAAGAAATCGTTGAAAAACTTGAACATTCAGATAAACTTCTTATTCTTAAAAAGCCCTTCGGTAATATAGAAGTAAGACAGCTTGCTTGCGCCCTCAGTAAAAAATGGGAACTTTCCCGAATCGCCAATTTAAAAGTGTCGGAGCTTGAAGGAAAAGTTGAAGCAAGATTCCGCAGCCTGTTAGAAAATATGCCTAATATTGCAGTGCAAGGATATGGGACTGACGGTATCATTCATTATTGGAATAAAGCAAACGAAATTATTTACGGCTATACAGCAAAAGAAGCAATTGGCAAAAACATTCTCGAACTTATAATTCCTCCGGCAATGAGGAGCGAAGTTCGTAAGATAATCCAACGAGGCGCTCAAACAGGAGAGATTCCCGATGCTTCCGAATTAACTCTTATGCGCAAGGACGGCAGTCCTGTTTCTGTATTCTCAAGTTATGCTGTATTAAAACTACCGAAACGGGATCCGGAGATGTTTTGTATTGACGTTGATTTAACTGAGATTAAGCATACAGAAGAAGCCCTGCGGGAATCGGAAGAAAAATATCGAACAATGATAGAACATTCCAACGACATGATATGGACTTTAGACGAAAAAGGGAGTTTTATATACTTTAATAAAAAATCAGAAGAAATAACAGGATATAAAATTAAAAATGGGGTTGGCGATTCATTTGCTCCAATCATCTTAGAAGATGATTTAAAAATGGTTCGGAACGTTTTTATCAAAACATTGCAAGGAAAGCCTCAGAGCTATGAAGTACGGATTCATGATTATGAGAAAAAAAGAATAATAACTTTATCTGTAAATACAGCGCCTATTTTTAAAAATAATAAAATTGTCGGGACTGTTAGCTTTGGGAGGGATATTACCAAACAGAAGCAGGCAGAAAAGGCATTAGCTGCAGAGAAAGAACGGCTTTTAGTCACATTACGGTCAATAGGCGACGGCGTTATCACTACTGATATTAAAGGAAATATTATCTTAATGAACAAAATCGCTGAAGAATTGACCGGCGCGAAACAGGATGAGATAATCGGCAAACCCCTTAATGAGGTTTTTTACATCATTAACGAAGAGACCCGTAAATCATGCGAAAATCCGTATGAAAAAGTCTTGAAAACAGGAAAAGTAATCAAATTAGCAAACAATACGATTCTAATAGCAAAGGATGGCACGGAAAGAATAATAGCCGACAGTGCCGCTCCGATTAGAGATAAAGACAGTAAAATCATTGGCATAATACTTGTTTTTCGTAATATAACTGAAAAAAGAAGGATGCAGGAAGAAATCCTAAATGCCCAAAAACTTAAATCAATCGGCATTCTTGCCGGCGGGATTGCTCATGATTTTAACAACATCCTAACTGCGATTTTAGGCAATATCTCTATTGCAAAGATGCATGTAATACCAGATGATAAATCTTTTGAAATATTAACTGAAGCGGAAACTGCATGTTCAAGAGCTAAGAATTTAACGCAGCAATTATTAACATTTTCCAAAGGCGGAACCCCTATTAAAAAAGCTACTTCAATCTCAAAATTATTAAAAGATTCAACAAACTTTTCCTTGATAGGCTCTAATGTTAAAAGCAAGTTTTATCTGCCCGACGATCTTTGGGATGTTCAAATAGATGAAGATCAAATTAGTCAGGTAATTAATAATTTAGTTATAAACGCTAACCAGGCAATGCCTGCCGGTGGAGTAATTCAACTTAAAGCCCAAAATATTGTTGTTAATAAAAATGACAATATTCCTTTAAAAGAAAATAAATATGTTAAAATTACAATAAAAGATCAGGGTATAGGCATATCGGAAGAATACCTTCATAAAATATTTGATCCGTATTTCACCACAAAACGAAAGGGAAGCGGTCTTGGATTGGCTGTAACCTATTCCATAATCATAAAGCATAATGGACATATTGCCGTTGAATCGAAAGTTGGAGTTGGAACAATCTTTTATATGTATCTCCCCGCGTCCAAGAAAAAGGCGCTGCTTGATAAAGGGAGAGGAAGACCAAAAATTATTACCGGGCAGGGAAAAATCCTGGTAATGGATGATGAAAAGGTGGTAAGGGATGTTACCGGCGATATGCTCAGATATCTTGGATATGAAGTGCATTTTGCTGAAGACGGGAAAAAAGCAATTAAAATGTATAAAAAGACTAAAGAAGCCGGAAATCCATTTGACGCCGTGATATTAGATTTGACGATTCCCGGCGGCATTGGAGGGGAGGAAGCCATAAAGACTATTACAAAGATCGATCCTAAGGCTAAAGTGATAGTATCAAGCGGATATTCAAATGATCAAATAATAGCTAACTATAAAGAATATGGTTTTGCCGGAGTTGTTTTAAAACCGTATAAAGTTCAGGAGTTGAGCGAAACGCTGCATAAAATTATTTCCGGTGTAAATAAACTTGAGTAACAATTCACGAACTGGGACATCAGCGAGGGGTTAGCTTTACCCCACTTGTGCATTGATAAAAATACGAAACATCCAGATCATAATCGTGATGATTGTGTTATGGGTCAAGGATTAGAAGCAATATGTACAGGCAAAAGTATTAGATATGCGGCAATATAATGGCAAAAAGTAATATTGACTTCAAATTTTAAATTTTATAACTTTATATATTACAAGAGGTTGGCGGCGTAGCTCAGCTGGTTAGAGCAGTGGAATCATAATCCACGTGTCCGGGGTTCGAATCCCTGCGCCGCTACTTAATTACTTAACTATTTGTTATTTCTCTCCTTATCCCTCTCTCATGATTGAAAAAGTAAAACAGTTCATCCTTATAAATCACTTAATTACAAGCCAGACAAACCATGTGTTTGCCGCGGTCTCTGCTGGGGTGGATTCATCTGTCATGTTGCATATACTTCATACTCTGGCATCGGAATGGGACTATCAATTACATATTATACATTATAATCACCGTACCCGCGGTAAGGACAGCGATGCCGATGAACGATTTGTGGAAGCATTGGCAGAAGATTATAAGATTGATATTAAAATCGGGGCCTTACCATCATCCGTAAACAAAATGACGGAAACAGCACTTCGGGAAGAACGATATAAATTTTTTAACAGGATTTTATCCCGGTATAAAAATGCAGTTATTGCCACCGGCCATAACCGGGATGATAATATTGAGACTTTTATCATGCGGCTGGCAAAGGGTTCCGGATTATACGGATTGCTTTCCATCAAACCGCAAAGAACTGGATTTATCAGACCTCTGCTGACTGTATCGCGAAAAGAGATTGAAAGATATGCATCAGAGAATAACCTGAAGTTTCGCGTCGATAAAAGTAATCAGGATCTGTCAATCCCCAGAAATGCCATACGTCATACTATCATTCCTTATCTGAAAGAACAACTGAATGAACACTTAGAGGATAATCTGGTTAAAGTAATCGAAGATCTGTCCTTGTATCACTGTATTTATAAGGATAAATTGAAGGAAGCGATTATCTCATCGATCAAAAGATCAAAAACAGGGATTTCGCTGAACCGAAAACGCTATCAATATTTTAATAAAGCGATAAGACGCGGTTTGATAGAATATTGTATTTCAAATATCTATCCGTTAAATTACAAAGTTTCGGATAAAAATTTTCACATTTGGGATAAATTTATTACTGAAGCACAGACTGGAAAAAGACATTCTTTCCTCGATAATGGCACAGCGATTGCAGAGAGAAATCTGATTGTATTCGGTAATATCCCGGAATTTAGTGAAGAAATATATCATCTGCCGGTTGGTAAAACGATCACGGTCGATGATAAATATACAATTTCCCTGAATAAAATCAGGGCAGACCATGTTTCATTTGACAATGACAGGAATACGGAGTTTATTGACGGTGAAAAGAGCGGTAAGCGGTTAGTGGTCAGATATTGGAAAAAAGGGGATCGTTTCAAACCTTTGGGTATGAAAAATCGCCGAAAATTAAGTGATTTTTTTGTTGATTTAAAACTGAGTACAGCGTCAAAAAGAGAGATTCCTATCGTTTGTCATCAGGACCGGATTATCTGGATTGCCGGTCTTCGTTTGGACGAGAGATTTAAAGTTACAGAAAACACAAAAGTATTCTATAAACTTGAGTTAAAGAAAATTACATGAGTTTGATAAAAATCAATCAACAGGGACTGCTCGGTGATAATTATTCCGTATTAATTTCGGAAGAAGAAATCCATCAGCGGTTGGTAGAGCTGGGAGATGAAATTGTAAATGTTTTTAGCGGTGAAATACCTATTCTGATTGGAGTATTGAACGGAGGTTTCATCTTTTTAGCAGATTTGATCCGCTATATAAACATTGATTGTGAAATTGATTTTATCCGGATTTCCAGTTATGGCGATGCAGAGGAGTCCACCGGGCATATAAAAGTTTTAAAGCCCTTAAGTGCTGATATAAAGGGAAGACATGTGGTGGTGGTCGAAGATATCGTTGATTCGGGGCTTTCTGTTCAGTTTTTATTGAAAATGTTATCAGCCTTCGAGCCCGCCTCCCTGAGAGTGGCTACCTTATTAAGAAAAAAATCGAGAATGAAAGTTGATATCCCGATTGAATTTATCGGATTCGATATAGAAGATAAATATGTTATCGGCTATGGATTGGATGACAGGCAAATAAAAAGGAACCTACGTGCGATATATATAGTTGATAATGATAGAGACTAAAAACTCTGAAAGGCTACTAAATGAAGTTAAATAACAATAATAACCGCTCCAGCCAGGATCCAAACCGGAAACGAAAAAACGATGAATTTCAGTGGAAAAAGGCCTCAAAAACAGGTCTGATCTGGATTGCTATTTTGGTTGCAGCGATATTTTTCAGTACGCTCTGGCCGAGTAGTGAAGAAGGTGCGGCAAAAATATCATATTCAGAATATCAGACCATTCTTAAAGATAACAATATGGAAAAAGGTGAGGTTATTATCAAAGAGAATATTCTTATCGGTGAAACCCGCCAACCGGTCATTGTAGGTGATAAGGGACAAACGATAACCCGTTTTAAAACCGTGCTGCCTTATTTAGATGATAGTATGGTTGCTCAATGGGATGAACGCAATGTAAAGATCCGATTTGTCACACCATCAAGCGAATGGACGATCATTCTTATAAATTCTTTACCCTGGATATTAATACTGGTTGTATGGCTTTTTATCGCCCGGAGAATGCAGGGTGGCGGCGGCGCAAAAGGGATTTTTTCCTTTGGTAAAAGCCGGGCAAAAATGTTTACTGAGGATAAAATGAAAGTCACTTTTGCCGATGTGGCCGGTGCTGATGAAGCAAAACAGGAACTACAGGAAATTATAGAATTTTTGCAAGATCCGGCAAAATTTCAACGTCTCGGCGGTAAAATTCCAAAGGGAGCGTTGCTTTTAGGGCCGCCGGGAACAGGAAAAACATTGCTCGCCAAGGCGGTTGCCGGTGAAGCCGGTGTACCTTTTTTTAGTATGAGCGGCGCTGATTTTGTGGAGATGTTTGTTGGTGTTGGCGCCAGCAGGGTTCGTGATCTTTTTGAGACGGGCCGTAAACATGCTCCCTGTATTCTCTTTATTGATGAAATGGATGCCGTTGGCCGACACCGCGGTGCCGGTCTTGGTGGGGGGCATGACGAAAGGGAGCAAACTCTGAATCAGTTGCTGGTCGAGATGGATGGTTTTGACACAAAGGAGGGAGTGATTTTAATTGCCGCAACCAACCGTCCCGATGTGCTCGATTCGGCTCTGCTACGACCGGGAAGATTTGATCGTCAAATTGTCGTTGATCGTCCGGATGTCCGGGGAAGGGAAGGGATTCTTAAAGTACATACAAAAAAAATACCTCTGTCAAGCGATATAAATCTGGAAGTTCTGGCTAAAGGTACTCCCGGTTTATCAGGAGCCGATTTGGCCAACCTGGTTAATGAAGCAGCGTTGCTTGCCGCGCGGAAAAACCGTGACAAAGTCGTGATGGATGATTTTGAAGAGGCTAAAGATAAGGTGATGATGGGCATGGAGCGCAAGTCCATGATCATCAATGAAGAGGAGAAAAAAAGTACCGCCTATCATGAATCAGGACATGTACTCGTTTCACGACTTCTGCCCGAAACCGATCCTGTTCATAAAGTGACGATTATTCCAAGGGGAACGGCTCTCGGTGTGACATCCTATCTGCCGATTGACGAAAAACATAATTATTCCAAATCCTATCTGCAATCGATGCTTGCCCAGTTGCTCGGTGGACGGGCGGCGGAAAAAATCGTATTTGATCAGTTCACCACCGGGGCCGGTAACGATATTGAACGAGCATCTGATATTGCCAGAAAAATGGTCTGCGAATGGGGTATGAGCGACATCCTCGGTCCGGTTACCTTTGGTAAAAAAGAGGAAGAAATTTTTCTTGGCCGGGAGATTGCCCAGCACAGGGATTACAGCGAAGCATCCGCTCAGGAAATTGATAAGGAAGTGCGCAGCATCATCATCGAGGCCCAGAAAACAGCGGAGAAATTAGTAAAAGAGAATATCAAATTACTCCATGACCTGGCAAAGGCCTTGCTTGAATACGAAATCCTCGATGGGGAACAAATTGAGATGGTGATGAAGGGACAAAAATTAACTCCCAAGAAGAAAAAGACAACGACTGCTGAAAAGAAAACCAGGGCGAAAAAAACGACGCGACCGGCAAGGGCGATGAAGAAAAGTGGTGAAGCGTAGTTCGTGGTGCGTGTAGGGGCACGGCGTGCCGTGCCCAAACGATAAAATTTAATATTCAATATCCAACAAGGAATATCCAATATGCATGTAGGGGCACGGTGCTCCGTGCCCACCGTAGAGACGGGCCGATGGGCCGTCTCATTGAAATTCCAAATAATAATTTTAAAATCATTACGCCAGTTAGCGGATTTCCACCTCGGTGAATCAGCCGGGGCTGACGCCTACGGGCGAACAAATAAATTTAAATTTCAAATTACTAAATCAGCATTTAAATGCCCCGAAGGGGCATAATATAATAGCCCGGTGCGAAGCGCCGGGTCGAATTGCACCCCCAAATTATTAAAGCCCCGTAGGGGTGACCTCATAAAGAAAAAAAGAATAGCAATAAATTAAGTATGAATTACAAATATCAAATTTCCAAAGTCCAATATCTGATATCGAGCAACGAGTACCGAGCAACGAGTAACGAACAACGAGTACCGAGTAACGTGTATCAACAGAGGTCATTAGAGAGATCATGATAGATTTTCTGCACTTTTTATCGGGTGAGGTTCCCGGCGGGATCCTGTTATTATTTTTTATCGCCCTGGTCATTAACCTGGCATCGTTTTATCTCTATAAAAGCTCCAAACTATTTTCCAAAGAAGTCTATAAACGAAAAGCGATCAGATACAATATTTTCATTTTCAGTATCTATATTATCCTGTGGATTTTCCTGGAACCGCCCAAACTGCCGGAGCGAATTATTATCCTGCCCTTTCAAAATGAAGAATCAGCTGATTACCGGCTTTCAGAGGCGGTGCAGCGGCAACTATATGGAAATCTGGAAAAGGAGTATATCCTGCATCGCTGGGAGTGGTTTTATAAGACTGCCTGCGAGGATTCGCTACAATTTGATGACTATCGTATCAATCTGGCCCGAAAAATAGGCGCAGCTTTTATTATTACCGGAAAAGTGGAGAGCAATGATCGAGGATTAAAAGTTAATTTAAAAGTTATCGATGCGGGCTCGGTAAAAAAGACATCTCTGAAAGTACCAACCTACGGACAGGCAAGTCTTAAAATTTTCGACTGGCTCCGGAGAAATATGCAAATAATTAGTAGAACTGCCCTGAATTCCGATCCCCTATCCGATCAATATCTTTCTGCATATATTGAGGCAAAAATTGCCCTGCTCCAGGGTGACTATGAACGGGTTTTGAAAATTTATAATACGCCGGATTCCATTCAGGTGGCGCTGGTAACTGCAGCCTACCTGCAAAAGGGGATATCGGAGATAGAGAATCAGTCTGACTCACCTCTCGATGGGGTGGAAATGAATGGTAATTTCCGTCGTCTTTTAAATCTGATCATTCCCTACAGCAAAGAAGGGAAAGATACCGCCGACCTGAACATCATATTAGCCAGAATGTATATGCATCATGAAAATTACGGTATGGCGGAAGTTTGTCTGGAAAAAGCGCTGACACAGGAAAGATACAATCCCAGGATTTATCATTATATGAGTTTTCTCCATGAAAGCAGATACAACGAACGTGGATTCAGCAACCGGGCAGCAGTGCTTGAACTGGCAGTTCAGTTAGATCCGGGTTACAGTAGCGCTGTGTATGAATTAGCCGGGGAACTCTACACGACCGGAACGGCAGCGGCCACCAATCCCAATACGATAAAATCAATAGAAATCTTACGTAATTTTGTTGTTCTAAATCCTAAAAATGAAAAGATTCTAGCCTTGTTGGGAAAAATTCTTCTGCAAACAAAATATACCCTGGAGGCAATGGAAATATATACCAAATTGATTGTCCTCACTCCCAATTCTGCTGAGATTCATTATAATTTGGGTATTTGCTATCTTCATAAAAAGGAGTATGAAAAAGCAAAGGAAGAATTTAACCGCTCCATTGAGATTAGTGATTATCCGGATGCTTATCTTTATCTCGGGGCGATAAACAGGTTCGAGGGTGATATTGATCAGGCTTTATATTATTATCGGGAAAGAGTTAAACGGAAACAAGGGGATGATGATCAATATGCGAAGGAAGCGATGCGGGGGATCCGCCTTATCTTAAATGAAATAGCCGAGAAAGAAGAAGAGGCCAAAACAGGTGGAAACCCGCAGTAAACCCGATAGTATAAAAAATAGTATCCCCGGGCTTGATCTGAGTTCAACCCGGATTATGGGTATCTTGAATGTAACCCCTGATTCATTTTCCGATGGTGGTCGGTTTCTGGATGTGAACAAGGCGATTTCCCATGCCCTGCAGATGGAACAGGATGGCGCCAATATCATTGATGTGGGCGGGGAGTCCTCCCGACCGGGAGCGGATCCGGTATCTGAAAAAGAAGAATTGTCCCGTGTGTTACCGGTGATTGAAGGGATCCGGGAAAAATCACAGATATTAATTTCCATTGATACATACAAATCAGGTGTGGCAGAGCGGGCTTTACAGGCCGGGGCGAACTGGATCAATGACATCTCCGGTTTACGATCGGATCCGGAGATGGCAGGGGTGGCAAAGGACTTTGACTGTCCGGTGGTGGTGATGCATATGAAGGGAATACCAAAGACCATGCAGGAGAATCCCACCTATGAGGATGTCTGTCAGGAGGTTACTAATTTCTTTGAAGAGAGGATTGCTGTATTAGCTCAACACGGAATAAAAAAAGTCATTTTGGACCCGGGGATAGGGTTTGGAAAACGACTGGAGGATAATCTGACATTGATCGGTTGTTGTGATATCTTTCAGCAGCATGGATTACCGGTTCTGACCGGACCTTCCCGGAAATCGTTTATAGGAATGATCACCGGACGGGCAGAAGATCAGCGGTTGGCCGGCACCCTGGCAACGATTCAGACTTTGGTGCAAAAAGGGGTGAATATTCTCCGTGTGCATGATGTCCGTGAAACCCGGGATACCTTAAAAGTCATGAATGCATTAGGTGTGCAAACCGGCAATTTAGAAAATAACCACAAAGATCACTAAGAATGCACAAAGTTCACAAAGAAATTAATATATTTTTTTACTCTGTGACCTTTGTGTTTTCTTTGTGCACTTTGTGGTTAAGTATTTTGTGGTTAAATTCAATTTTTGATAATTATCACTTTTTTTTCTAATAAATGTATTATTATTTAAATAAATCGGGGAAGTTACCATGCTGATAAAACTGGGATTTTTACCGATCACAATTATTGATGTCCTTGATATCTTACTGGTCAGTTTTCTTTTTTACCAGTTATATGAGTTTCTCAAGGGCAGTATCGCCTCCCGTATGTTGTTGGGGTTGGTGGTTATTCTTCTGATTTCCCTGATCGGGGAAGTTTTGAACATGAGCGCCTTGTCCTGGATCATGTCCAATTTAAAGACGGTCTGGGTGATTGCTTTTGTGATTATCTTTCAGCCGGAATTAAGGCGGTTACTGATTTATCTGGGGCAAAGCAGGTTGGTCAGAGCCTTTGTCCGGGTTGACGAACCGGAGTTTATTGAGGATGTGGTTGGAGCGACGATCGAGATGTCCGATAAGAATTTTGGGGCGATTATTGTGATGTTGCGTGATACGGGGGTCAAAAGAGTGTTGGAAACCGGGGTGCAATTACAGGCACAGGTGTCCAAACCATTGATCAATGCCGTGTTTAATCCCCGTTCACCCTTGCATGACGGGGCGATGGTAATTCGCGGGGAGATTGCCCTGGCCGCCAAGTGTATACTGCCGTTGTCCCAGAGTCCGGATATTGATCCCGCGTTGGGGACAAGACACCGGGCTGCTCTGGGGATTTCCGAGCAAACCGATGCTCTTGTCGTAGTGGTTTCCGAAGAGACCGGGATGATCTCGGTAGTGGAAGAAGGGAAAATGATCCGTGGTTTAACCGAAGAGATGTTGCGGAACCGGGTAAAGGAAGCGTTTGCCCCGGTACCAAAAGAGAAAAAAAAGTGGGGTTTGAGCTTTGTCACAGCGGATCAGTAAAAAATGACTATATTTCAAGGAAAAGAAAAATATAATGCAAATATGTGCGAAGCACATATTTGCATTATATTTTCAACCTTCGACCAGGGGGACTAAAATCAAAATAATTAATAATTTTACTTGTTTTTTTTGCAAAAAATTGTTAATAATTGGGAACTTGCATAAAAAATTAGAATATTGTTTTATTCAACAGTTATTTTTAATTCACGCATATTTATCTTTAACCAAATTCAGGTTATCATAAATTAGTTCGAGCGGGATATATAACTGTCTGAAATTATTGAAATTATAAAGATAAAATAAAAAAGCATGAACTGCATATTGCAGTGGGTATCGGGAGGAAAAATGAAATTTGCACCTGACAGAACAAAACAGAATGGGCTTGGTCTCTTGCAAAAGTTTATAGTAATAGCAATTATATCTCTTATCTGCGTATTAAATTCCAGTCTTGTAGCCCAAGTGACGTACTATTCACAAGGTGATGATTATTTTAGCATTACAACAAACTGGGACGATGTTACGACTGGGGGTGGCAACGATCCGTCTGATTTTGAGCAGGGTGATGTTTTCGTAATTCAAAGCGAACATACCATTACAATGGATGCTGTAGCAACTGCTATTGACAGTTTAATCATCGAGAGTGGAGGAGAATTTGATAATTCCTCGCATCCAATTGTTTTTGCCGTTAAGGGTGGAGCATTAGATATTCAATCTGGGGGTAACTACACTGCTTCCACGGGAACCATCGAACACCAGGCAGGATTATTAAATACCGTCACAATTCAGGCTACAGCAGCAACCACATTATATAATGTGATAAATAATGGAAGCTTGACTTTTAGCGGAGCGGCCTTTCAGATTGATGGAACATTTACAATGAACACTTCCCAAAATATTACACTTTCAAGTGCTTCAATCACCTATGGATCTTCCGGTACCTTAAAATACAGTTCGAGCAAAACTGTGGGATCAGAATGGCCATCTGGTGGTGTACCAAATTTGATTCTGCAAAGTGGAACGGTAACTATTTCGTCAGGTACATTTGAAGTTGATACAAAATTGACGCGAATAAATGGATCTCTTTCAGTTTCCGGAACTTTTCAGTTTGATCTAGCATTGACAACCACACTTGAATATGCGCCATCTCCCGCTGCAGCGGTGACGGTTGGTGGAGAATGGCCTTCAACGAATGGTCCATCAAATGTTACGGTGACCAACAGTGGACAATCAGTTACATCCAGTTCTTTAAAACAAATCGACCGGACCCTGACAATGACTGCGGGTACTCTGGCCATGGGGAGCAATAATTTAACTATACTTGGAACCATTAGCGGGAGTGAATTGGGTGATGGGGGAACAGTTACTTCATCAGGAACAATCACGATGGGAAACGGGGGTGGCTCTCAGTTTGCACAGTCAATCACCGGATCCGTTACCTTATCAAATTTGACTATTAATAAGGCAGCGGCCACAAATGATGTCACCGTAACAGGAAATCCCATAATTTCAAATGGATTAACCCTTACAGCTGGCGATTTAGTTATTGACGCTGGTTCAATAACAATTAGTTCTGGGGGCTTTACACAAACTGCTGGAACTACGGATATTAGAAACTCTGGTAGTTTTACTGTTACCAGTGGTGATCTTATTTTAAACGGTGGTACGTTTTCCAACTCGAGTGGATCGATTACTATTACGAATGCTGCCAATAGTATTTCTGTTGCTAGTGGTGCAACTTTTGAAATGACAACTGGTGCCAATTCAATTTCCGTGGATGAGATTATACTTGTTAGTGGTGCCACATATAAAACAGGTGGAAAAGAGATAACAAATCTAACCACACTCACCTTAAATTCAAACAGTACATTTGAATTTAACGGTACAACGGTAGAAACAACCCCGTTAAGTTCCCCAACTTTTGGCAACTTGACCATGAATAATAGCGGAGGTTTAAATATTAATGGGACAGTGACTGTAAACGGGATAATTACTTTTAGCCAAAATGCCACAATCAATACCAGTGCCTCAAATATGTTGATCATGGGCGGGAGTGCCTCATTTGTTGGCGCTAATGCAGATCGGTATGTAAATGGACCATTGCGTCTTACAGTTGACGATACAGGCAATCAATTTTTCCCCATTGGTAAATCTGCATACAGGCCAGCCACATTCTCCTGGGCTGCCGGTACACCCAACGATGTTCTTGAAATGGAATATCAGGTTACAGATCCGGGAGGCACACCACCATCAGGAATCTCAAGTATATCCTCTAACGGCCATTACACTTTAGTGCGAATATCCGGATCCACTAATCAAAACTACACACTTGAAATACGATATACAGATACTGGTTTTAATCCTGAAAACAGAAATCGTATACTGATTCAAAATGGTGCAGGTCCAACCTATGCTGCTGTAGCCAGTGGACAAACTCATGATGAAGGGAACGATGATGTTACAGCGACAATAACAACTGGTTTGCCTCTGGTCGACTTTATAGTTGCCTTTGGTGCTGGAGGAACAACGGTTAGATGGGCCGGCGTCAGTGATAATGATTGGCATATAGCCGCTAACTGGATTCCTGCAGCAATCCCAACCTCGGAAGATGCGGTTACTATAGATTCGACAATCGGTGTAGTGGTAAGAATAACCGGTACAAATGAGGCTGAAGCGGCCAGTCTGGTTATAGGTGAAGGAACAAATTCATCTGAATTAATTTTGAACAGTAGCGGTGCTAATCCATTAACCGTAAGCGGTGAATTAACGGTTGGTAATAATAGTCAACTCACTGTTGTAGATAATACAAATGCATTTTCGGCGGGAAGCACTACATTCGACATTGGTAGTACGGTAGAATACCAGGATGGAAATATTCCTGTTGATGATTATCATGATCTGAATATCAATGGAGCTTCAGGGACGACCGGTTCGGGAACGATAAATGTCGCAGGTAATTTAGTTAAAACCGGAGGTGCATTTACAGGAGTAAATACATTTGATGTCACAGGCGTCTATACAAACACGGCAGGGAACGCCACATATAATGGTGGAGGGTTGATAGTTGACGGTACGCCATTTACGGTTACCAGTGGTGTAGTTGGTGGTACAATTGATATCAATTCGACAACCACTACAGTTACAGGTGCTACCGGCTCATTTGGTGGAACTGTCACTTTCTCGCATACAGCAGCACAATCCGTGGGCGGAACAGGAACAATAGTATTTTCCACCCTCGAGATAGATAATGGCAGTGGCCTTACATTAAATCGACCTACTACAGCGACTTCACTCACCCTGACAAATGGTCTGATAAATAATGGGTTAAATGTGCTCACTCTTGGATCAGGTTCATCCGGAAGCAGCACGAGCTACGTAAATGGACCGGTGGCGATTACAAATGCGACCGGAACTCAGACTTTTCCGATTGGAAAAAGCAACTTTCGCCCGATAACCACCAATTTATCATCATCAGCTACGCCAACGGTTCAATTCGAGGTCTTTGACGTAGCCCCCAATTACTCGTTTAGCGTGCCACTTGTTCATATATCAACTGTTCGATATTGGTTGGGTACTCTCTCAGGCATAATAACCGGAGGATCTGTTAATGTAACTTATGGGCCGGATGATGGAGTGCAGACGCCCAGTTCTCTGCTAATGGCATATTCTGCAGATAATTCCGCCGCCTATACATCATTGGGTGGAACCGGTAGTGGAGCACCATCCGGAAATATTACCGGAACATTAAGTGGTACGGCATTAGGATATTTTACCTTAGGAACCAGTGCATCTGACAATTCACTGCCGGTTGAACTGAGTGTTTTTGCTGCACAACCGGTGTATAATATGGTCACACTGACCTGGGTGACCGAATCCGAAATTTGGAATGAGGGTTTTAATATCTATCGCCGGGATGTAAAGGAGGAGGATGAATGGAGACTTCTTTCTGAATCGATGATCCCCGGCCAGGGAAATACATCAGAGAAAACCACCTATGAATTCGTTGACCGCTCTGTAGCAGCCGGTCAAACCTATGAATACATGCTTGAATCGATCAGCTACGCAGGAGTCCGTGTCCAGGAAAAAGTGATTGAAGTTTTAGTCCCGATACCGACGGAATATACCACATTGGGCAATTATCCGAATCCATTTAACCCAACGACTAATATAGGCTTCAGGTTGCCGGAGACAAGTGAAGTTTCTATTCTGATTTATGGCATCCAGGGGAACCTTGTACGGGAACTGGCGTTGAATCAAGCATTTGAGGCCGGTGATCATTTTGTTACCTGGGATGCTACCGATAACAGTGGTCAACAGGTGGCCAGTGGCATGTATGTATACTTATTTACCGCCGGGAAATTTAAGAAAACTGAGAAGATGTTATTATTAAAGTGATTATTTTTTCTAAATAAATCATCAGTTTATCCGATACTCTTTAACGGGGCACATTCTGCCCCGTTATTTTTAGCTTAAAAAAAGGGAGAAAACACCGGGTATAGTGTTACAGTAATTAACTAAGGATATTCTGAAGATTAGTAGTGATGTTCAATGATAAAAAATGTTCTTTTCCTGATCTTTTTCTCTCTTTATAGCCTTTTTGCTTCCGAACCTAATATCCGGATTCTCGGTCAGTCCTCAAACTCTCTTCAATTGAAAATATCCTTTCCTGATCCCCAATTAATCAAGATCGATGATGATATCAAAGGTCAATCTTCGACATACTTATACATAAAGGGACTATCTTTACTCCAGGAGGAGGGTTATCCCCGGGTGCCTTATCTGACCAAAATGTTCTCTTTACCCTCACAGAAAGTATCTTATAGAATTTTAGATGTTAAGAAGGAAACTATTTCTGTTACCAATTATGTTCAAAATATTCCGATCAACCAAAAATCAGACGGGCTCACCACAACGAGAGTAAAAAATAAAAATACGGTTGAAATCTCTGCTCATGGCTTATTCCGTGATGTTCCCATATTTACCCTGAATATCTTTCCGGTCAGACTTGATCCTGCCGGTAAGAATGCAGAAGTGATCCGATCTATCACCATCGAAATTACTTCAGCCCCTTCGAAGGAAAAGACTCAGATAACAGCCGGTAATTACTCACCCAAAGAAAAATCTGTCTATAAAAAATTATTACTCAATGGAGATCAGGTTACTTACAAACTTGATCAACCCTTATTAAAATCTGTTATAACGAATCAAAGATACCAGAGTGATCGTTACAAACTATTAGTGAACAAAACCGGTTTGTATAAAATTACTTATACAGATCTGGTTTCTGCAGACGTACCGGTCGAACAGTTTGATACCAGAAAACTGCGTCTGACCAGCCGGGGGCAGGAAATACCGCTCTACTTTAAAGGCGGCGAGGATGGGATCTTTGATCCGGGCGATTATTTTGAATTTTGGGGTTCGCGCAATGAAAAAACTTTTCTTGATAAATACCCCGATGTATATCATGACCCTTTTACCGATATCAATGTCTACTGGTTGGAGGAGAGTAGCGGCAGCGGTCTGCGTATGGCCGAGGAAAGCGGAGCATTAACGGTCACGAATAAATCTCAATATATTGTTCCTTTTTCTTTCAATGAGGAACTCCATTTTGAGCAGAATAATACTTTTCACCGGTTTGGTAATGTCAACATCGATAGTGTCAGCTATACCATGGACCACTGGTTTTTTGATCGCGGTATCACCGCCATTGGCAGCCGTACCTATCAGGCTATTATTCCCTGGCCCTATACCAGACTTAGTACAAGAAGTGTTTTTATTAAAGCAATGATGCGTGGATTATCGATTTACAGTGACTCCAATCCTTTAGTGGACCATCGTGTGGAGATTTGGCTGAATGATCGTCTGGCCGCCGGTTCCGGCCCCTGGCACGATCAGGATCTGCATATTTTGACCAACGAAGATGGCACCGGATTATCCCAAACAGATATTGCCCATGGTGAAAACCAGTTTCGTGTCGTTATGGATCAAACCGGGGTGCTTGACATTACTCTGCTAAACTGGTTTGAGATTACCTATCAGAGACAGTACCGTGCCTATCAAAATGAAATAACATTCAGAAAACAGGAAAATTTACCTGAGAATTTTGTCTTACAGTTTGAAATAGATGGTTTTGACCGGCCGGATATCGATCTGTATAAATTAGGTGTCAGTAAAATCGTTAATAGCAGGATAAAGTATATCACAGCAGATTATGATGATCTTTCTTCCTATCAAATCGCTTTTCAGGATCAGATTTTCTATCCGGATATTGAGTATGTTGCCCTGACAGAGAACAAAAAGAAGAAACCGTTGGATATTATTCCCGATGCACCGTGGTTACCCGATGATGAACAATCTTCCTTATTGGACGTGATTAATAGCGCTGATTATCTGATCATCACCGATGATCTTTTTTATCAGAATTGTCTGCTATTAAAATCTTACCGGGAGGGCTTTGGACTTCATGTGGAAGTTGTCCGGGTTGAGGATATTTATGATGAGTTTAATTATGGGATCAAATCGCCTCTTGCTATAAAGGAATTTCTAAAATACGCCTTTGAATACTGGGACCCAACCCACCGTCTGCTCTATGTTAACCTGGTCGGCGATGCTTCCTATAATTACAAAAACGGTGATTTTGTACCAACTTTTCTTTTTGAAACACAATCATACGGGGCAGCAGCCAGTGATTTTCAGTATGCTTTGATTTCCGGCGATGACAGCACCCCGGATCTTATTATTGGACGGTTACCGGTCAGTGATAATTCCGAGTTTGAAGCTTATTTTGATAAACTTAAAGCCTATGAAGATCCAGCCAATATCGGCGAATGGCGAAACCGGGGACTGTTTATCAGTGGAAATGATGCAAGTATAAAGTCAATTGAAGATTATACCGGTCTTCCTGCCTTCCGCGCTCAAAACCAGCGTTTGATTACTATGAAAGCACCTCAGGGATTTTTTACCAGAAAACTGAACACGGTGGAAGATACATTAATATCAGGTGGTGATCCCAATTTTGGTTCCACGCCAACCCTGATTGATTATTTTGATGAGGGGGTGGCTCTGATAAACTTCCTTGGCCATGGTGGTGGCGGTATCTGGGCCGATGTTGGTTTGTTCAACGCCAATGATATCGATCGGTTGAATAATGGTAGTCGATTACCCTTTATTAAAAGTATGACCTGTTTTACCGGCGCTTTTGAAAGTGCCAGTATCAACGGCATTGCTGAAAAATTGATTGT
>JAGLYF010000032.1 GCA_023132435.1 Calditrichia bacterium
CCCCTGCTCCCAAGGCAGGTGCGCTAACCAGGCTGCGCTACGCCCCGAACATTCACATGGATGAAAAATATCAAGCATTAAATTTAACGCTAGATATATATGCTGTCAAGAATTATCCCAATGATTTTCGCATTTTATCGTTAAGTCCATGCAAAGCCCGGGAACGATGACTCACCCGGTTTTTTTCCTCAGATACCATTTCTGCGAACGTTTTACCCGCCGCTGGATAATAAAAAAGAGGGTCATAACCGAATCCGCCCTTTCCTTTTAGCTGATCGATTATCTTTCCCTCTGCTCTCCCTTCTGAAAAGATAACATTTTTCCCGTCAAAATACACCACAACACAAACAAAAAATGCAAAACGCTGCTCTCCTGTAAATTGTTTCATACGCGATAACAGCAAGGCGTTGTTCTTGTCATAAGCGGACTGCTCACCGGCATATCGTGCTGAATGTATACCCGGTTCGCCGTTTAAAGCGGGAACAACCAACCCGGAATCATCGGCTATCACCGGCATTTGCGTATAGTGATAGTAATGTTTGGCCTTTAACAGGGCATTATCTTTAAATGTTTTACCGTCTTCTATGGCCTCAGGAATCTTTTTATATTTCAACAGAGAAATGAAATCGATCCCGGGAATTATAAATATTTTCTCTATTTCCTCCACCTTATGCCGATTAGTAGAAGCTATGAGAATTGTTCGCGCCATAAGTAAAACAGTCTTTTTATTTTATATTGGGGAAACATATTCTGTAAAAATCGGTTTTAATATGTAATAGTAGGCACACGGCATGCCGTGTGCCTACTATAAAAAATATTTATTAATTTTATTATAAGGTAATTGATTTAAAACACAGTATCAATCAGGAAACATAGAGATATTATAAGAAAAGAAACAGGTACATATATATGGAAAAGAAAAAACTCAATATCTTCCTTATTCTTCTGCTTATTGTGGTAATAATGTTCTTTTTCCAGGCATACCATTCTTTCGAGAAAAGTGAAAAACTGTCTGATCTTGAACAAGAATTCCAAAATATGCAATTAAAAATCGATCAGCTGGAAACGATAAACAAAAGAAATTTTGTGAATATTCAAAAAGTGCCGGTTCCCTTAATTTTTTGTGGCGATACACTGGACATGGAAAATCACTTTATCCGCGAGCGGGTTGAACGTGAATTTTACAGCCTTTTAGGCAATCAGGGACAGCTTCAGCTCTATATGAAACGAACAGAAAGATATTTACCGATGATTACCTCCTATCTTGATGAGGCCGGTCTTCCGGAAGATCTTAAATATCTGGCGGTACATGAAAGTGCATTGTTGCCCAAAATCCGTTCGCGATCAAACGCTGTCGGATTATGGCAATTTATGTACGCCACAGGCCGGTTATACAAACTTAAAATAAACCGCTATATCGATGAACGTCGTGATCCGGAGAAAGCGACCAAAGCGGCAGTTCGCTTCCTCAGAGATTTGTATAAACAATTCGGTCACTGGTCTCTGGTTTTGGCTGCATACAACGGTGGTCAGGGAAGAATTCAACGCAGCATTAAAAAACAAAACTCTAAGTCACTGATTGACCTCTCTCTTCATGAGGAGACCGAACGCTATTATTTTAAAATTGTCGCTACAAAAATAATTCTGTCACAAGCAGAGGAATTTGGATTTTCCATGGAAGACAATGATTATTTCCAGACCCAGGAAAAAATGGAAGTTGATTTTACAGTAGATGAAAATCAAATGACCCTAGAACAAATAGCCTCAATCTTTGATATGAGTATCGTCGCCCTGAAGGAATTTAATCCTCAACTGGTAAATACCCATCTTTTACGGGGTACCTATAAACTCAAGGTCCCTGTCGA
>JAGLYF010000320.1 GCA_023132435.1 Calditrichia bacterium
AGCATCATTACTTTGTTCTTGATTTGAATCTTGCAAATGTGTAGTATAAAAAATACTTTACATTGGGTCATTTAAATGAAAGAGTCTATCTTACTGGTATATTGTACAGTTTCCAATCAAGATGAAGCTAAGACAATTGCCCATACTTTAATTGAAAAAAGTCTTGCGGCTTGTTGCAATATTATACCGGCGGTAAATTCAATTTATTGCTGGAAGGGAGACGTCGAAGAGGCAAATGAATCATTAATGCTGATAAAAACTACTCAAAAAAAATATGAACAACTTGAGAAGGAAATTAAAATGATTCACAGCTACTCGGTTCCTGAAATAATTGCAACAAAACTTGAAACAGGATCTTCTGCATACATTGACTGGATTATTGAATGCCTGGATAAACAGGGAGGTGAAATTTGAGCGTTTCTATAAAGGATATAAAAGATGACACATTCTCAGGATCTTTCGAGTTAAGTCAAAATGCTTTATATGCACTTCTGGATTTTATTGAAAAAAGTAAAACCCAAAACGCTGAAAAATTAGTTGATGAATGTAATACAATCGGTAAAGAAATTATTAAATCACAGCCAAATATGGTAAACATCAGAAGGAAAATTTCCATTGTGATTTACCATATGAAGCGGTTGTTAAAATCAAATAAATCGACAGAAGATATCAAAAAAACAAGCAAATATAAAATAGAAGAACTGATAAAGGTTGCAGAGTTTAAAAAGAAGAAGATTGGGAATATTGGTGCGAAACTTATTTTTAATCACAGTAAAATCCTGACAATAAGTTCAAGTTCATTGATTAAGGAAATTATTTATTCAGCTCAACAATTAAAAAGGAAGTTTAGTGTTTATTGCCTGGAGAGTCGCCCAAATAATGAGGGACATGCTCTGGCATCTGAATTATCCCAAAAAGGCATCTCCTGTGTATTAACAACAGATGCGATGATGGGACAAATTCTTAACGAAGTGAATATGGTTATCTCAGGAGCCGACCGAATCTACGAAAGTGGTTTTGTAAATAAAACAGGAACCCTGCCACTGGCGATTACGTCCAAAACTTTTCAAATACCGTTTTATGTAGCAGCAGAAACAGACAAAATCCTGAAGGAAATAGACAGGTCAATACGTTTTTATCCACAGAATCCAAATGAAATTTATAAGGGAAAGAACAGCAATCTGACAATTTCAAATTACTATTTTGAGGAGATACCATTTGATTATGTTACTAAAATCATCTGTGAAGATGGCGTATTTGACACAGGTGAGTTTAGTAGCTGGTATTTAGAGGACTAATTTCGATGAAAACAGGCACATTCATAGCAGAAGTAGAGAGCGATGGCAAGTTGAGTATTCCTGAAGAAATCAGGGATCGTCTTAAGCTCTCTGATGGTGATAAAATTGAGATATTGTTAAAAAAAATTAGAAGTAAAAAGTTCGAGGTTACAATACATAAGAATCCTTTGATAAAAATACTTGATCTTTCTGAAGTAAGGGATCGATAATGAGAGTGATAAAAGTATTTATCGATTCTACAGGATGGTACGCTTTGGTTCAGCGGGAACATGAACATCATGAGGCCGCGAAAGAGTACTTTCAACAGATTCTAGATTCAAGAACCCGACTTTATACCAATATTACTGAAATAACTTTGGCAATTTCAAAAATAAAACAGGATTGTGGCTTGAGTGTGGCGACAGATTTTTCCAAATTGATAGATCAATCTGTTTTGTCAACCAATCTAAATGTTTCCTGGTTGACACGTCGCCTTCACCGGGCGGCCTTAAAACAATTTCTTTCTATAAAAGACTTTCAAATTGAAATTCGCCATTGTCTAATATTTGAAGAAGTAAAAAAGAAAAAAATCAATTTCATTTTCTCCTTCGATAACGTCCTCAAGAGTTTTGGAATACCATTAATGCCACAGGCATAAAATGCAGGATTCATTTTATCGAAATTTTCTTTCAGATCATGATAAAATAATTGCTTTTATTGGTGGTGGTGGAAAAACCACACTTATTCAACGCCTTTCAAAAGATTGCATAAGCTTGGAGAAGAAGGTGATCATCCTCTCTTTGTATCCATATATCGCACCTCTCGAAGCCAGGATATTAACTTCAGCAACAGTTTCGACTTTGAAAAAAAAGATCGCAACGGAGATAAAATCTACGAAAGTATTACATATTGGAAAAAAGATCCAGAACGGTATTATCGAGAATTTTAGTATTTCTGAAATAAAGAAATTAATAAGTAACCTGCCTGGTGATCATATTTTTATTGAAGCAGATTCCACAAAAGGCCGCTCAATAAGCGGCTATAATCGACTATCTGTCTCAATTTTTCAGAATATCCAGCGATATATTAATATCATTGGCGCCGACGCGCTTAATCAGCAAAAAAATGCAAACTGGATTACTCATCAGGATGATTTTTGGAAAAAGAAGAAAATTATTTTACCGATGGATATTACAAAGTGGCTGAATTCACATCCCTTATTTGAAAAATTGGCAAAAAGGTCAATAGCTTCCACTTTTTATATAAATAAAGTCGAAAATATATTTATTGAGAACCTGGCTATACCATTGGCTAAAAGTATCAAACTTACCGGTACAGAGAAGGTTCTAATCGGGAGTGTATTTAACTCAAACCTCCATTTAATTAGGTAATCTGTTGTTGTAGAGGAGCATTTTTCGTGTCGTTTATTGAATATAAAGAGAATCTGATTATTACTAAATGCGATCTTAGCGGTAAACTCGCTTCAGATAATCAGAATTATTGGCAAAAAACATATGATGTTTATTCAAAACTATCCAACGAGATAAAACTTGGTGGTGGAGTCTCAAATATTGAAAAACAACATCTGAAAGGTCGTCTGACCGCCAGAGAAAGACTACAACTATTACTGGATGATCAGGCTGAATTTTTTGAGTTTGGAATCTTTGTTGCCTCTGAGATGTATGAGGAATGGGGAGGTTGCCCAGGTGGCGGGGTGATAACCGGCCTGGGAACCATTTCCGGGAAAAAATGCATGGTTATTGCCAATGATGCAACTGTAAAAGCCGGATCTTTTTTTCCAATGACTTCAAAAAAAGTAATACGCGCACAAAAAATAGCCTATGAAAACAGAATTCCAACCATTTATCTCGTTGATTCTTCGGGTATATTTTTACCGCTTCAGGAGGATGTTTTTCCTGATACAGATGATTTTGGTCGTGTTTTTTATCTGAATGCGGTGATGTCCTCCAAGGGCATTCCACAAATTACCGCGATAATGGGGATGTGTGTAGCCGGAGGCGCATATCTGCCTGTTATGTGTGATTCCTTAATAATGACAGAAGGAAGTGGCTTATTTTTGGCGGGTCCTGCACTGGTAAAAGCGGCCATTGGTCAGGTTGTCGATGCTGAAGAGCTTGGCGGGGCTAAAATGCATTCAGAGATAAGTGGAACGGTGGATTTTATGGAAAAGGACGATAAGGAGGCGATAAATAGAATTAGGGATTTAGTCTCCCATATAGGACATCCGGACAAAATGATCTTCGATAAAATTGATTCAGTCGAACCAAAATATAACATCGGGGAATTAGAGAAACTCATGCCTTCTGATCCGATGAAAGAATATGATACCCGTGAAATCATTGCCCGGATTGTTGATAAAAGCGAGTTTGTAGAATATAAAAAAGAATATGGAAGAACACTCATCTGCGGTTATAGTCGTATAGGTGGTTATTCAGTAGGAATCGTTGCCAATCAAAAAAAGCATTATATTGAGAAGGGGAGACCACCTGAATTTGGTGGGGTGATCTATAGTGAAAGTGCAGCCAAAGCCTCAAGATTTATTATGGATTGCAATCAAAATACTATACCGCTTTTATTTATTCACGATGTTAACGGTTTTATGGTAGGCAGGGATGCCGAACAAAGCGGTATTATTCGTGCAGGTGCGAAGATGGTAAATGCTGTTTCAAATTCAACCGTACCAAAAATTTCCCTGATAATCGGAGGTACATTTGGGGCCGGTCATTATGCGATGTGTGGAAAGGCATATGAACCCCGGATGATATTTGCCTGGCCAACAGCCCGTTATGCAGTAATGGGTGGTGCTCAGGCAGCAAATACTCTGGTAGACATTCGGGTGAAACAGCTGGAACGTGGTGGTAAAAAATTATCAGAAGATGACAGAAAAGAGCTCTTTGAAAGTGTTAAAGCCACCTATGATCATCAAACTGATCCCAGATATGGTGCGGCAAGGCTCTGGATTGATGAAATAATTTTTCCAAAACAAACACGAAATGTGCTTATTAACACTCTGAAAGTGGTTTGCAACAATCCGGATATTGAAAAATTTAATCCAGGGATTTTACAGACATGACCATGCCTGAATATAGTACACTCCTTTTTAAGGTGGAAAATAAAGTGTTACACATTACGCTTAACAGGCCTGAAAAACGTAATGCCCTTAATGAATTAATGATAAAGGAGTTACGCGATATATTTCTATATTTTAAGGACAATGATGATATTATTGGCGTTTCAGTGACCGGATCCGGAGAGTCATTTTGTGCCGGAGCGGATTTATCCTATTTACAATCACTTATTGATAAATCATATGAAGAAAATTTAAAGGATTCGATTAATTTAAAGGAAATGTACTGGACCATATACAATTTTCCTAAACCAACGGTAGGTCTCATAAATGGTCCTGCAGTTGCTGGTGGTTGTGGACTAATGACTGTTTTAGATATTGCTATCGCTTCTAAAAATGCTATATTTGGATATCCGGAGGTGAAAATAGGTTTTGTTGCATCACTTGTCTCAGTTTTTCTCATTGAGACAATCGGTCTTGCTCAAACCAGGAAGATGTTATTTACCGGTGAATTAATTGATGCTGCTGAAGCAGAAAAAAGGGGATTGATTCACCAGATAGTCGAAGAGGGAGAACTGGCAACGGTTTCAAAAGAAATTTTTTCACAAATTCGTAAAAATTCTCCCCAGGCAATAAAGCAAACAAAAAAACTATTGCATGACCATCAGGGCGGTATGATAGAAAAAAGGTTAGAACAAGCGTGCCATTTTAATGCGGAATCAAGGCAAACGAGTGATTTTAAAGAAGGGCTTCAATCTTTTTTGGAAAAAAGAAAACCAAATTGGGGCAACATATAATGCCTTAAGAAAAGGAGAAACCCATGCTGGTATTGACAAGGAAGTTGGGGGAGTCGATCACAATAGGGGACAATATAAAGATATTGATCGTTGATATTGAGGGACATCAGGTGAAAATAGGTATTGAAGCACCAAGATCGATTGAAATATATCGTGAGGAATTATATAAAAAGATCAAAGGACATTCTTTTCCAAATGCTAAATCAGATAATGAGTAGCCGTAGAGACGCGATTAATCGCGTCTCTACTTAGTCTATAAAAGGGTGTTTAAACTTTTACTTCATTAAACAGATCAGTATTAAATCTTCCAGTATTTAGCCAGATTTTACGAGGAACGAGAGCCGCTTAGTAATACGTATCTTTATCCTCATCCATAAATTTATCGACAAATTTTCCGCTCTTTGTTTTCATATCATCAATAAAAATATTTTTATATTTTTTATGTAATTGATTCATCAGTTCAAAAGCTTTTTTTGGATCCTTAGGAAGTTCTTCCGGGTGACAGGAAAAATATATTTTCAAATATTCGGATACCATCAAATCTTTATCCATAATTTCCTCCTTTTTTTTTAACTGCTAGATTTATGCAAAATGCAGTTATTGTCGTCATTGCGAGTGAGCATGCGAACGAAGCAATCTCTTGTAATTTATGGGGTTACGAGATTCCT
>JAGLYF010000321.1 GCA_023132435.1 Calditrichia bacterium
GACAAGGCTGCGCAACTGCTGGGTGACGCTCTTGCGCTGGCAGAGCCGGGCGGATTCATCCGTATCTTTGTTGATGAAGGTCCACCAATAGCTGAATTGTTGGAAAAAATCCTTGATGAAAATGTCAACGTTCCACGTGCGTATGTGAAAAAACTGCTGTCAGCATTCAGGTTAGGAAAGTTGATCAAAACCGAGGGAGGCCTGGTTGTAGATCGTTTGAGTGAGCGCGAACTGGAGGTACTAAGGCTCATTGCTGACGGACTATCCAATAAAAAAATCATGGAGGAACTTTTTCTATCATTGAGCACCGTTAAAACCCACATTAGGAATATCTATAGTAAACTAAACGTACACAGTCGCACTGAAGTTATAGTTAAAGCTAAAGAGATGGACCTATTATAGTAGAGTTAGTTTCTTTTTTAATATTTAAGACAAATTCTTAACGCAGCGAAGCCGCAATAAGCAAAAATCAATTTCCAAATAACAAATAATACCCAAATTACAATACCAAAATTCGATCCCGATGCATCGAGGTGAATTTGGAAATTTGAGCATTGTGATTTATTTGTAATTTGTTTATTGGTTTTTGGCATTTACTAGAAATCCTTGTACCTGCCTCAAGATACTCATAGTCATCCCTAAAAATCATACTTTCGGACGATTACATCCTTCATTGGATAGTGTAATTTTATAGTGAAAAAATAATCGATTTTCCTGGAAAGGAAAGAAACAGTGAAAATCCCAATGAACGAGGTATTATAATCACAGATGTAGATACTAAAAATGTAGTTGACGTGGCGGAGCTTTATCAAAAACAATCATGAAGGGTTAGATAAAGGAAATTGGCAATGAAAAAACAACAAACCTGGCACGGTCCGTCGCACTATCAAATAAAAGTGAAGGGACTTCTCGGGAACCAGTGGTCTGATTGGTTTGAGGGTATGACAATTGCATCTGAGGGAAGTATGACAACTATAACAGGTAAGGTTGCAGACCAGGCAGCTTTGCACGGATTGCTCATTCGGGTGCGCGATCTGGGTTTACCTTTGATTTCAGTAGAGCGTGTTGAACCCGAACAGAATAACAAGAAATAAAGAGCTAAGACGTAAAGAATTTGAATTCATCAAATAAAAATTGAAAGAGAGACTAATCTGGTTAATTCATAAATTTAGGCCACAAAGACTAAGTCTCAAAGAAATAATTACTTAATTGTATTGTGACTTTTCAACAGAGTATTTTAACTATATTTTTTCAAGATACCTTAAATCTTTGATTTTATAAACTTTGAGTCTTTGAGTCTTAGTGGCTATGAATTATTCAAGTTAGGTAAGGAGAAGTATCAAGAAAAGAGTTATATATTGATATAATTGTGCAAATATAACCTATTGTCATATTTGGTAAAAATAACCATAGTTGCCGTATATGGCAAAATGAATTGTCTTATTTGGAAATATGTATTATAAGTATTTTTGTAAATACTTGATTTTATTGAATATCTGATTCTGGCACAGTAGTGGCCTTAACATATTATAGTATCTCAAGGAATAAAGAATAAAAAGAGGAAGCATTATGAAATGGTTAGAGATTATTGAACTTCGATCAGTAGACATCAATCGGGAATTGCTGGAATCGCAAGTGCAAAAGTTGATTGATGAAGTGGACAAGGAAAAAAAGCAGGCAATCATGGCTTATAGCCGTGTACTGATAGATACCGATTTTAGCATTTACCTGTTTCACGATTCAAAAAATGTAGAAAATAATGGAACTCCGTTGGGTTTACGTCTTTCTTCAGCTTTAAAAGAGTTTGGCTTGGTTAATCATAGTACATGGATTAAGATGCATAGCAAATAATCATTATCAATGAGAAATATTGGAAATAAAATTTTAGACAGGATTAACAGGATATACAAGATTCAGAATAAAATAGATAAATTTTTAACTATTTAAGGTCTCCTTGAAAAGT
>JAGLYF010000322.1 GCA_023132435.1 Calditrichia bacterium
AGATGATTTACAGGCCCTTTCTGTTTCACCCGAGCAGGTTGTACAGCTGGCTCAAAAACAGCACGCACCATCAATTGCCTACACATATAATGATCCCACTATATTTGGTGAATATGTCATTGATATCTCAAAGCTGGCCCGCGAAGAAGGTGTCCGTTCGGTGATGGTTACTGCCGGGTATATCGATAAAAATGCCCGTAAGGACGTCTATAAATATATTGATGCGGCAAATGTTGACTTAAAGGCTTTTACTGACAGATTTTATCATAAACTCACATTTTCTCATCTCGCTGATGTTCTTGACACTCTGATCTGGTTAAAAAATGAAACGGATGTCTGGATAGAAATTACCACACTCCTCATCCCTGATGAGAATGATTCCGAAGAAGAGATCCGACAAATGTGTGAATGGATTCTTAATAACCTGGGAGAAGATGTACCGGTTCATTTTACCGCATTTCACCCGGATTTTAAAATGGTAAATAAAATCCGCACACCCGAGTCGACATTGAAAATGGCCAGAAATATTGCTATTAAAGAAGGTATTAAATATTGTTATCTTGGAAATATTTATGATCAGGAGAGTCAATCCACGCGATGTCCTAAATGTCAAACCTCCCTCATCGTCAGGGACTGGCACAGCATTTTAAGTAATAAAATGGATGGTAACAGGTGTTACAAGTGTGGTACTCAAATTGCGGGTGTGTTTGATCAGATTAACGAACCTGGATAACTCATCTCTTAGTCCAACACAGACTTTTTAACCACAAAGAACACAAAGAAAGCACAAAGTACACCCCGAGTACTCGGGGAGAACTTTGTGGTTAGGTTTTTAGCACTAATGCACGTCCCACTTATTCTAAGTCAGTTGTTCAACCTCCATTGTTCTGAACACTTCACTATTCAGATTTCAACTAAACCATAGCCTTCCAGAATTCACGACGCATTCTGGCAATGGCGGAGATAGAAATTTCCTTCGGGCATACCGCTTCGCATTCACCATGGTTTGAACACGCGCCAAACATTTCTTCATCCATTTGTGCAACCATTTGTTCCGCACGTCGCTTGGCTTCCGGATGTCCCTGAGGCAACAAGGCCAGGTGCGATATTTTTGCGCCGACAAACAGGGCAGCGGAAGCATTTGGGCATGCAGCAACACAGGCACCACAACCGATACATACTGCCATATCCATTGCTTCATCGGCGGCTTCTTTTTGTATTAGAATGCTACGGGCTTCCGGTGTGCCGCCTGTACGGATAGTGATAAATCCGCCTTTGGCCATGATTCTGTCCATCGAACTCCTGTCAACGGTTAGATCCTTTAGTACAGGAAATGCCCTTGCTCTCCATGGCTCAACGACTATAGTATCCCCGTCTTTAAACTCTCGCATCCTTAACTCACAGGTTGTTGTTCCGCTTTTCGGTCCATGGGCAGTTCCGTTAATCACCAGACCGCACATACCGCAGATTCCTTCACGACAATCATTATCAAATTCAATCGGAATCTCATTTTTCATAATAAGATCATCATTCAGAATATCCAACATTTCCAGAAAAGACATATCCGGATTTACATCATTTACCGTATAAGACTCTAATTTGCCCTTAGACTCTGAATTTTCCTGTCTCCAGACTTTTAAATGTATTGTCAAATTTTTCTTTTCCATCGGCATCTCCTTACTTATAACTGCGCTGGGTTGGTGTAACGTTCTCAAAGACAAGGGGCTCTTTATGGAGTGTCCATTCCTTACCTAAGCCATGAAACTCCCAGGCGGCGACATATGAAAAGTTTTCATCATCACGCAGTGCTTCCCCTTCCTCGGTTTGGCTTTCTTCTCTGAAATGGCCACCGCATGATTCCATACGATGCAAGGCATCAACCGCCATTAGTTCAGCCAGTTCCATATAATCCACAACCCGACCGGCAAACTCCAGATTTTTGTTCATTGATTCCTCAGTTCCGGCCACTTTTACATTCTGCCAGAATTCTTCCCGCAATTTAGGAAGCTCAACCAGCGCTTTTTTTAATCCTTCTTCATCCCTGCCCATGCCGACATGATTCCACAATATATTTCCTATATCCCGATGGAATTCTTTCACTGTCTTATTTCCGTTGATGGACAATAACTTCTGATCCTTTTCTTTAGCGTTTGCTATCGCTTCTTTAAAAGCATCATTATCGGTGGAGGTCTGTTTCAGTTCCGTCCCGGCAAGATAATCGCCAATTGTATAGGGAATAACAAAATACCCATCTGAAAGTCCCTGCATTAAGGCACTTGCTCCAAGCCGGTTTGCTCCGTGATCAGAGAAATTAGCTTCACCAAGCACATGCAATCCCGGGATTGTACTCATCAGATTATAATCAACCCAGAGTCCACCCATTGTGTAGTGGATAGCAGGATAGATACGCATAGGTACCTGATACGCATCCTCATCGGTAATCAGATTATACATTTCAAAAAGATTGCCATATCTTTCTTCGATCGTGTCTTGTCCCAGACGATTGATGGCATCGGCAAAATCGAGATAGAC
>JAGLYF010000323.1 GCA_023132435.1 Calditrichia bacterium
TCCCGTGGTACCATATTTCCAAAGGTAGGATACCGCCTTTCCAGGAAATAATCTCGTTCATCATCGGGGATTTCACCAGGTGGACGTTTGTCGCCCACTTTTTTTGGCACCCAGACCCGTCCGTCATTTCGTAAACTCTCACTCATCAGGGTCAGTTTTGACTGGTAATCTCCGGATCGTGGAATACAGGTGGGATGTATCTGGACATAACATGGATTCCCGAAATAAGCACCCTTTTTGTGTGCACGCCATATGGCACTGGCATTCGAATTAATCGCCATTGTGCTCAGATAATAAGCTGTTCCGTATCCTCCCGTTGCCAGAATAACCGCGTCGGCCAGATGAGATTCATACTCCCCGGTAACCATATTACGGGTTATTATTCCACGTGCTTTACCATCAATCAATACCAATTCAACCATTTCATGACGGGGATATATTTGAACGGTTCCCGCACTGACCTGGGCCATCAATGCGCTATAAGCACCTAGAAGCAATTGTTGACCGGTTTGTCCACGCGCATAAAAAGTTCTGGAGACCAGAGCACCTCCAAACGTACGATTGGCAAAAAGCCCGCCATATTCACGGGCAAACGGAACACCCTGGGCCACACATTGGTCGATAATATTATTACTGACCTGAGCCAGGCGATAAACGTTCGCCTCTCTGGACCGGTAATCTCCTCCCTTGATGGTATCATAAAATAGACGCCAGATACTGTCACCGTCGTTTTGATAATTTTTTGCCGCGTTTATTCCACCTTGTGCACCAATACTATGAGCCCGGCGTGGGGAATCTGAAATACAAAAGTTTTTGACAGTATAACCCAGTTCGCCAAGAGAGGCTGCAGCGGAAGCACCACCCAGTCCGGTCCCAACAACGATCAGATTATATTTTCTTTTATTGGCTGGATTAACCACCTTCATTTCAAAGCGATGATTATCCCATTTTTCAGTCAACGGTCCTGCCGGAATTTTTGGATCTAATTTCATAACGCACCTCCTGTGATAATAAAAATCCATACCGGCAGCGCGATGAATCCCGCCGCCATCAGAACAGCGAATACACTCGCTAGACCAAATACAAATGGGGTAAAACGCTTTCCACTAATTCCGAGTGATTGAAATGCGCTCCAAAATCCATGACTCAGATGAAATCCAAGCAGAGCCATTACAGCGATATATAAAATTACATTTACAATATTACCATAGAATTTATAAACAACGATATATAAATCACGAATGACTTTTCCATCTGCGGTGGTATACATAATCAGTTCACCATATTTGAAATGAAGCAGGTGCCAAACGATGAATGCTATGATTACAATTCCCAAATAAATCATTGTTTTTGATGCAAATGATTTCTTGCTGGTATGTTTAGCGTCCCTGACAACGGAATACTTCTGAGGTCTGGCTCTCCAGTTACCTAGGGTAACAATTATCGCATAGATAATATGAATAAGAAAAACAGAGGCCAGTAAAAACTCTGCGATGTAAATAACATTGCCCAGTTCAGTGGTCAAAAAGTTTGCGTATTTATTAAATGGATCCTTATCCGGTAAGAGGAGGGTGAGATTTCCAATGAGATGAACAACAATAAATCCGCAGAGCAAGAGACCCGAAAATCCCATAAAGATTTTCTTGCCGAGAGAGGAGTAGGTTGACATAGAAAATCGCATAGTATATGCTCCGATAGTTAAGTAGAAAGTTATGATATTAGATTAATTATTAATTGATATCTTCCTGTTGGAACTGTTTATTAAATGACCTCCTATCTTCGTTTATGGATGGAAAATAGTACTGTGGATTTTATTTTATGATTCAATGGGGAAAGTACCAATTTTTTGTGAAATTTGTTTCAAGCCTTTAAAAAACTTAAAGGTGAACGCTAAAAAAAGCAAGCTGATTTTTGTAGATGAGCAAAGAGATTTAAGGTAAACACG
>JAGLYF010000324.1 GCA_023132435.1 Calditrichia bacterium
TTGAATCAAATTATTTTAAACCGGACACTCATGATATATAATATTAAAACTTAAAGGAAATAAATGTTAGACATAAAATTTATCCGGGATAATACAGAGCTGGTTAAAAAGGGTGTTCTTTTAAAAGGTGAAAAATGTGATGTGGATCGTTTACTAGAGTTGGATTCACAAAGGCGTCAATTCATATATGATGTTGAGCAGTTAAAAAAAGAACGAAATGATAACAGCAAAAAAGTTGCGGATCTTAAAAAAGAAAAAAAGGATGCTGCTGATCTCATAGAAAGAACAAAGCAGATATCTTCTGAGATTAAGGATCTTGATGAAAAACTGGGCGAATTGCAAATTGAAATCAAGTATGAAATGGATCGCATCCCCAATATGCCCCATCCTTCGACTCCGGAAGGTAAGGACAGCGAAGACAATGTTGAAGTGAAAACCTGGGGCAAGATTCCGAAATTCGATTTTGAGATAATGGATCATCTGGCTCTGGGTGAGAGATTGGATATCCTTGATTTCAAACGCGGAGGAAAAGTTGCCGGAAGTGGATTCCCCGTCTATAAGGGAATGGGAGCCGGATTGGAAAGGGCCCTTATAAATTTTATGCTCGATTTGCACATCCGCGAGCATGGATATACAGAAGTATTTCCTCCTTTTTTAGCTAACAGGATTAGTATGTATGGAACCGGTCAGCTTCCTAAACTGGAAGAAGATATGTATCTTGCGGACAAAGATGATTTATTCCTGATTCCGACAGCAGAAGTACCTCTTACAAATTTGCATCGGGACGAGATACTCCCGGTTGAGAAAATTCCACTGAAATATGTGGCCTACTCTGCCTGTTTCAGGCGTGAAGCAGGTTCCTATGGCAAAGAAACACGAGGTTTCCTGCGTGTTCATCAGTTTAATAAGGTGGAACTTGTAAATTTTACCCTACCCGAGGATTCTTACGAAGCACATGAGCGCATATTGAAAGAAGCAACAAAAATACTCGAGTTACTGGAAATCCCTTATCGGGTTTTGGCACTATCAACAGGAGATCTCAGCTTTGCCGCAGCAAAATGTTATGATATAGAAACCTGGTCACCTGCGGAAAACAAATGGCTTGAGGCTTCGAGTATCAGTAATTATGAAGATTTTCAGGCCAGAAGGGCCAACATCCGTTTTAAAAGGAATCGTGAAAAATCACCGCAGTTTGTACACACCCTTAATGGATCTGGTTTGGCGACTTCACGCTTAATGGTTTCTCTCATGGAAATTAACCAAACCGATGAAGGTACCATAGTTATTCCGAAAGTACTCCAACCGTATTTGGGTGGTCTTGATTGTATCAAGAGGGTGTATTAATGTTACGCACAATTTTTACACTAATCACTGTCATCATTGTGACATTTATCGCTTCATCGCTAATCATAATTCTGGGGATTTTCGGCCCTTACACAAAAATTATCAATTGTCTGGCTAAATTCTGGACTAATTCGATTTTGTTTTCAGCCGGAGTAAAATTAAAGATTGAGGGATTGCAAAAAATCGATAAAACAAAGAGTTATATCTTTATTGGAAATCATCAAAGTCATTTTGATGTGTTATCTGTTTTTAGCGCGATTCCTCTCACCGCAAGATTTATGACAAAAAAAGAGTTGTTTAAAATACCTGTTTTTGGTTGGTCATTATATGCTTCTGGTACAATCAGAATTGATCGCTCCAATCGTGACCGGGCGATCGAATCCATAAATAATGCGCTCGACAGGATACGAAAAGGGTTATCTTTAGTTGTTTTTCCTGAGGGGACACGTAGTGAGGATGGAAAGATCCACGCTTTTAAAAAAGGGGGATTTGTACTCGCGATAAAGGGAGAGATTCCGATAATTCCAGTTTCTGTATCAGGGAGTCGGTTTATTTTACGCAAACATAGTTACCGAATACATCCCGGGGAAATTAAAATTGTAATAAGTGATCCCATTTATACAAAAGGATATAGCTATCAGGAACGGGAAAAACTAAGTGAAGACGTTCGTAATATTGTTATACAAAACTATGATGAACATTATAATGAAGGAAGTATATGACTCATCCAAATTTGCTTATACTGGACCACCCTTTGATCCAACAAAAATTGTATTATCTCCGAAGTAAAAAAAGCAATAATTTAAGTTTTAGAAACATGCTCGATGAAATTAGCGCACTTATGGTGTATGAAGTTACGAGAGATTTACCGGTTGATGAGCGTGATGTGGAAACTCCTCTTGAAATAACTACGGGGTATGTTCTGTCGAAAAAGGTAACGCTGGTCCCGATTTTACGCGCTGGTCTTGCTATGTGTGATGGGATATTAAAACTAATTCCACAGGCCAGAGTCGGTCACCTGGGTCTCTACAGGGATAAGTATTCGTTAAAACCTGTGGAATATTACTCCAAATTCCCTTCAGATATGAATGACTCCGAGGTAATTATTATTGATCCGATGCTTGCCACCGGTGGGAGCGCTGTTGCGGCAGTTGATTTTGTAAAGAAGACCGGTGTGAGAAATATTCGTTTCGTGTGTCTTGTAGCTTCACCGGAGGGGGTAAAACTGATGGCCGAGCATCATGGAGATGTGCCAATATATACGGCAGCATTGGATCGGCAGTTAAATGAGCATGGATATATCCTGCCTGGCCTGGGTGATGCCGGTGATCGTATCTATGGCACGGAGTAATCAGGCTGAGATGCAGACGGCATTTCTTCCAAGATCTTTGGCCTGATATAATGCTTCGTCTGCCTTTTTGAGGAGATCATCTTCGGACCGGCCATCATCCGGGAATGTGGATATGCCAAGACTGACCGTTAGATTAACTTTGGGTGTGGATTTTTTTCTTGGAACCTTCGTTTTCCCTATCACCATACAAAGCTTCTCAGCTAAAGATTTTGATTGATGTTTATCTAACTCTGGCAGTATCATTACAAATTCATCACCACCGTAGCGGGCAAGCGTATCACTTTTACGGATATTCTGAATGATTGTTTTTGCAATCAATTTCAGTGCTTCATCCCCATTCAGATGGCCCTGTGAATCATTGTATTGCTTAAAGTTGTCAATATCAATCATTGCTATTGAAAAGTGTTTGCTGTGGCGGTCCGAACGCACGATTTCCCGTTCGATTTGAGATTGAAAAAAACGGTAATTAAAGACATTTGTAAGCGCGTCGGTAATGGCTTCCTGTTCTTTGATCTTATACAACTTCATCATTTTATGATAAAGAAGCATATTCTCATAGATGATGCTGGTCGTCTGTAAAAAAGCTTTAAGTACTCTTACTTCGTATGACTCAAAATGTCTCTGTGTCTTACCACGGTCAATAAAAATAATATATTTTCTGGGTTTTTCAATTGTTATACTTTCATCGTTATCACGATCCGAATAGGATGCAATGGACTTTAAGATACTTGTCGCATCCCTCCTGCTGCTAAATCCGGAAAGAGATCCGATAATAAACGATGTCGAATTTAATGATTGGGCTATTTTATAAAGTTTTTCGTCAGGAATTTCTTTTTTATCCTGTATCCAGAGGATTTTTAAATCATCTTTAAGTTTCTGATAGAAGACCGGATTCAACTTGAATTTTATTTTTTTGATATTTGATTCAGCAGTTCCGGCAGCATGGAGCAAATCCAGCTTCCCATTATCCTCATGATACTCAAAAATAAGACAACGATCGACGTTAAATCCTTCAGTTAACTTTTGAGGCAGAACTTGTAACACTTCTGCTGGTGAGTTTTGTAAACGTAAACTATTTGCAATATTATTCATTGCCAGTAGACGATTATTATAATCGGTGAGCTGGCTTTGGGAGATGTTAAGTTCCTCATTCATTGAAATGAGGCTGAGGTTAACTTTTTCCAGCTCCTCTATCTTATTTTGTAATTTTTCACCAAGACGAAGATTATATTCTGTCAGGAATTTTTTTTCAACTTCTGGTGTGACTGATTCAGTACGTCCACTTAAATATTCATCAATTCTATCTAAAAATTCGGGAATGTTGATCGGTTTGGAGATAAATCCCTGACAACCGGCGGTAAGAATTCTTTCACGTGATCCCTCGTCAGTCTCTACCGAAATAGCTATTATTGGCGTGTTCTCCAGGGATTTAACCGACTTAAGAAGGGTTGTTACTTCATAACCGTCCATTTCGGGAAGATTGATGTCGAGCAGAATGAGATCCGGTAATTCCTGCGTAGCAATCCGTATCCCTTCTAATCCCCGCGAAGCTCCAAGAAATTTAAAGCCATGCAGATGTAGTACATCGGCTATCATTTCGCGGGAATCAGCATCATCTTCTATATATAATAATTTTCGCTGACTCATATTTTGTAAAATTTAATTTGCTTAAGTCTTATACTCGGATGGGATATCAAAAAGGTAAGCGAACTATTACATATATTTCACGATCACCATTGTACGATCATCACTGATCAGATCACTTTTGGTATGGTTGTCTACCTTTTCTAATATCTTGTCCTTTAATTCGAGACAGTTAAGATCAGTGTTTTCTTTCACAACTTGTTTTAATCTCTCTTCACCAAATTCTTCGCCCTCAATATTTAATGCTTCGGTTATTCCATCGGTATAGGTGAGTAGAATATCACCCCGGTTAAAAGGGATGGTTTTTTGTATATAATTTTGATTAGCAAGATACCCGAGAACGATACCACCACCCGATAGTTCTTCAATATCTCCATTGGACCGGAATAGAAAAGGAGGATTATGTCCGGCATTGGTAAATGTGATCTGGTTTTTCTTCGTCAATATCAACGCATAGAAGAGTGTTGCAAATCTGCCATCGCTGACACTTTCTTCCAACAGATTATTTAATCTGGCCACAACCTCACAAACAGCGAGGCGAGATTTTTTATAGGCGCGGAATCCCGCTAATACCAGTGACATCATTATTGCTGCCCCGGCTCCCTTACCTGATACATCACCAACAACAAGCCCCAGGGTCTTATCATCAATACCGGCCAGGTCGAACAGATCTCCACTAACCAGTTTACTGGGAATATGAGAAAATGAAATACGTAAATTCTCAAAAAACGGGGAACGCTGTGGTAACAAAACTTTCTGAACCTTAGCTGCATTGATCAGCTCATGTTCAAGATGCGTTTTTGTTAGAGATATTTCGTACTGTTTTGCATTATAGAGAGCTATCACAGCCTGATTTGCAAATAAGTTCAGAAGTTCAATTGAATGAAAAGTAAAATATCCGACCTCATCGCTTTCTAATGAAAGAACGCCCATTAATTCGTTCTGTCTTTCAAGAGGAATGGAGACCTGGGACCTGGTCTGAGGACGAATTGGATAATAATGATCGGCAGATTCAACATTTTTAATTAAGGATATCCGTCTGGTTTCAGCTACCCTTCCACATGCTCCCTGACCTATTTTTAACGTGAAATCAATTCCCTCTTCATATCCTTTACTTGCTTTTTTGAATAATTTTTTTGTTTCCGGATCGAAAAGAAAAATGACGCCGGCATCGAAGGGAATTACCTCGGCCAGGGCATCAAGCAAAAACTCCAGAATTTCCTCAGTATTCAGGGAGGTCAGGAGTTTTTGACTTACTTCAAATATCTTTTTTATCTCCAAATTTCGTTGAATCACATCCAGATAGAGAGCTGTGTGTTCCAATATCTGCCCGGCCCGTAATAATGTCCGTTCAGCTCTTTTAGCGATCTCAGTATTATTAATAAATTCCAGATTTGACTCCTCTGTAAATATAAGAGCAACGATCTGGGTTTTACCCTTTATCGGAATGACTGAATCTAAATCATGCTCTAAGAACAGATCGGTTTTGAAATTCAGGTCGGCAGCTGTTTTGGTTTTTGGCTCTCTCAGATTTATAATAATTTTCTCGTCATTTTCGATCTGATATTTTATTTCTTCCGGTAAATTCTCTTCTACTTTTGAGGTGTCATATTTTATCATCCGGAATAAAGATTCCTCGAACACATAGAATAACCAGGATTTCTCAGGAAAAAGGGTATTAAAAAGATGATAAAATTCAGGGAAAAGCTCATGGTAATGAGAGATATCATTTAGACGATTTTCAAAGTGATCTAATGCCTGAATGAACTTTTTATTTTTAACTGATAATACTTGCTCGCTGATATAGTTAATCGCTGATTCCAGTATGTTGTGCAAAATGAAGATGAAGAGAATAACAATCAGTAATGAAATTTCTTCAGGAATAGAGAAAACAAAGCGCAGAAATGTATATAAGGCAAGGTATATAATTCCGGAAATAATTTTTAGGACAATTGATTTAAACATTCAGGCTCCGTTATAAAGGACCAAATTTATTTATGATGAATTTAAAATTCAAGGAAAACAGTCGTTAATTGTTGCTCGATACTGGATGTAGAGAATCGAATGGCAAAGATCTATCTCCCCCCTATCAACTAATCTTTACCCATATCTAGGG
>JAGLYF010000325.1 GCA_023132435.1 Calditrichia bacterium
AATTACAATTATTTTAAATGAAAACTTATTTTATTGCAAGAATCTTTTTGTATTCACCCTTATTTAAAACAACATCAATAGCTTCATGTAATTGTTCATCCTGTTTCAAACTATATCGAATCTTTTCTTTATTACCATAATATTTTTCAGTCAACTCCGTTAGAAGTATTTGTTTAATCTCATTTTTATGGTTCAATATGTCAGGTTCTTTCAGGGCATTTAGTTGAGTCAGTAGTTCTTCTCCGGATGCAATAATATTTTGTGGTAAATCAAACTCTCTCGCTGTATCCAGAAAAGAAATTAATTCATTTTCACCCTCAATTAAATATTCAAAATCTTCAGAACGGGCAAATGTGATAAACTGATCAAAAATTTTATCAGTTACTCCCATCTCACCAGTCCACTCTGGATTTTGCTGGTGATAATTCACAGAAAAATTGAAAATTAAACTACTTCTCCATAATTCTGAAACCACAAAATGAATGTCATCAACTTTAATATACCGGTCAGGTGTTATACCACCTTTTTCATATACTTCCCGCTGGTTAGTTGTATAAAATTGATATGCCTGATCGTTTGCGGGAATGGTATCTGTTTCTCCATTGTAGAAGATAGACTTTCTTTCGGTATAATCTTGTTTTTGTACACATCTTCCACTGGGGATATAGTATTTTGCCGTTGTAACCTTTATTTTTGTGCTACTGTTTTTATCAATATTATAAACTTTCTGTACGAGTCCTTTACCGAACGTTTCTGTTCCTACAATGATTGCCCGATCCAGATCCTGGAGTGCACCGGCAACAATTTCCGAGGCACTGGCACTTCCCCGATCTACCAGAACGGCAAGCGGGACATCCAATAATATCGGATTAGTATGTGTCTGAAAAGTATGTTCACCATCGCGAAAACCTTTTGTTTTTACAACTGTTATCCCTTTGGGGAGAAAAACACCTAAAACTTCAACAGCAGCCTCGAGAAGTCCACCGGAATTACCCCTTAAGTCAAGTATTAATGCTTCGATATCTTCTTTTTCCTGAATATCTTTTATTGCCTGTCGCAATTCTGAGCCAGCTTTATCGGTAAATCCTGTCAATCGAATATAAGCAACACCCGGCTGCACCGTATCGGCATAATTTACATCATCGATAATAATCTCATCCCGTTCGATAGTCATTGTAATGTCACTCGTATAGCCAGGTCTTTTGATAGTTAATTTCACTTTACTACCTATCGAACCACGTAACCGGCGTGAAATATTTTCCAGTGAAATATCAGAAACATTTTCCCCATCTATATTTTCAATAATATCCCCTGCTTTAACACCTGCTTTTTGAGCCGGAGAATTATCCATCGGACTTATAACCGTTATCCGGTTATTACGCATCCCTATCTCCATACCGACACCACCATATTTCCCGGTAGTAATAATTCGGAGACGGGTATCAGCTTCCTGTTCGATAAATACGGTATAAGGATCTAAAGCACCGAGCATGCCTTCGATACCGGCTTTGACGAATTCATAAGGATCAATTTCCTCAACATAATTCGATTGAACCCGATCATAAACCTTTTGGAAATATTTAAGACCCTTTTGAATTTTTGAATAATAATCTGCTTCATCGGCCTGTAAATACATGGTCTGATAAACGAGAGGTGTCAGAAGAGTAAATACAATTAAAATTGAGAGAATTATATGTTGTCGCTTCATAAAATAATCACCTGCATTTCATTTTAATATTTAAAATTCATTTTTTGGGATACAAATTCCCAGATTTTGGTTTTAATTTGATTGATAGATTCTGTGGCATCAATTAACTTTACTCTTATAGGATCTAATTCGGCAATTTTATGATATCCTTTATGAATTCGTTCATAAAAATCATCTCCGGTAGATTCCAGACGATCAATTTCCAGATTTCTTTGTTTTTTTCTATCAAGAACCTGGTCGGGATTTATATCCAATATGAATGTAAGTCCCGGTAAAAGACCTCCGGTTGCCGCCCGGTTGATATCCCGGATCAAATCCATCGGTATCCTTCTGCCAAATCCCTGGTAAGCGGTTGTTGAATCTACAAACCGATCTGCGATAACAAAGTTCCCTGTCTCAAGTTCATTAATTATTTTATCGTTTATGAGTTGATTTCTTGCCGCACTGTATAGAAAGATTTCACAAAGATCAGTCATTTCATCATGGTTTATATCCAAAAGAATATCCCGGATTCGTTCTGAAATTTTTGTTCCTCCGGGTTCTCTGATTATAAGAACATGTTCACCCATTTGTTCAAGTTGGTTGGTCAACAAGTCAATTTGAGTTGTTTTACCTGAGAAATCGATTCCTTCAAATGAAATAAATCTGCTGTTATCTACCATAAGAACACCCTGCTTCTGTATATTATAAACGGAACTTCCTCTTAAATTTCCCGAAAAAACAATATTAGCCCCTTTTGGCAGTTGGATCAAGGCAAAGATATAAATTAAAGACTTTGCGCTTAGAAGTTTTGGGTACTCCTTCGACAATCAAAACAATTTCACCTTTAACCGGTTTTTGACTCAGATATGATGATAGTTCTGCTAACCCACCACGAAAAAATTCTTCAAACTTTTTTGTTATTTCTCTTCCCATAACACATTGTCTATTCCCCCAACACTCGTTTAACTCATGCACAGTTTTAAGGATCCGATGGGGTGATTCATAAAAAACTACAGTCCGATTTTCAAGGGCCAGAGCTTCTATTTTCGTTTTCCGGCCCTTTTTTGCAGGTAAAAAACCTTCGAAGACAAAACGATTAATTGGTAATCCTGAGACAATTATAGCAGCAAGAAAAGCAGAGGCACCGGGTACCGGAATAATTCTGATATTATGCTGTATTGCGGCCTGAACCAGTGTATAGGCCGGATCAGAAATACCGGGTGTTCCCGCATCAGAAACTAGGGCGACCGATTTATTTTCCTGCAAATATTTTAAAATCTGAGGTGTCTGTCGCTTCTGGTTATAACTATGAAAGGAGAGCATTTTTTTATGTATTTCATAATGTCTCAGCAAAATTGATGTTACCCGTGTATCTTCAGCAGCAATGAGATCAACGGATTTAAGAAGATGGACAGCTCTGTATGAAAAATCACCTAAATTTCCAATGGGTGTACTTACGAGATAAAGTGCACCCGGGACAATTTCTTCCAAAATTTAAACTCCTCAGTCCCGACAATACTTGAAATCCTGATTTATAGTGCGATTTGAAAGTTTTGCAATAACCGGCGGGCGACGTTTAAATTGATATATTTGGATTCTTTTTTGAATGTCCTGAATCATCTCTGCTGAAAATCCAAGGTCCAAAAGCATTTCAGTTGAATATCGGAGATCGATTAAATAGTGAAGAAGTGTATCTATTTTGTCGTAGGTATAACCGATCTCTTCTTCATCTGTCTGACCGGACCAGAGGTCTGCAGAGGGAGGTTTTTCGATAATCTCTTTCGGTATGCCTAAATATTCAGCCAGCTGCCATATCTGAGTCTTGTATAGATCTCCAAGAGGATTGATAGCACTGGCAAGATCCCCAAAAATCGTTCCATATCCTAACATAAGTTCTGTCTTGTTACTGGTTCCGATAACCAATGCCTGATGTTTTGAAGAATAATCATACAGGAAACACATCCGTTCGCGGGCCATCTTGTTCCCCTGTCTGACCTTATCTGCCTTTGGATCAGATTTATAGAAAGCATCGACCATTTCAGAAATATCATGGATTTCACTGTTTATTTTCAGATTTTTAACAATTGTCTCCGCATGTTTCATGTTTTCAGGATTACTGGTTCGATATGGCATTATCAGGGCTGTAACATCTTTTGGTGAAAAAGAATTGGCGCATAAATAGGCAACGACTGTCGAATCTATCCCACCCGATAAACCGAGTACTACTTTTTTAAATCCCGCCTTTGATGTTTCTGTAAATAAAAATTCCTGGAGTATTTTACTTACCAGTTCCGGGTCTATTTTTAAAAAACTCATAATTTTGCTCCTTAATCTAAGCAAAAAAATATAAAAAAGATTCAAGTAATAACAAATATTTATTTCTCATGATGGAATATTGGTTGTCCAAAAGTTAAATATTTAAACACGAATTTCACGAAGGAATAATACAATTATATAAAAAAAATTCGTGATAATTCGTGTAATTCGTGGACTTCTTTTTTAAGGTAGTTCTGCGAGTTGAATCATGATTTTTTCATGGAGTTTATCTATGGAACGTACAGAGCCCTGGTAGTCATTGGCGATCATCGAAAAACAGAGGAGCTTGCCTGATCTGGTGGCAACATAACCGGAATGAGCGCGAACCCGGTTTATTAATCCTGTTTTGCCACGTACGTTTTTTGCAGCACGGGTTCCTTTACACATCTGTTTCATATAACCTGTATCATTCGGATCACCGGCAATATTTAATGAATTGTAATAGGATTCAAAGAAGGTATCATAACAAACTGAACTTAACAGTTCGGCAAAAAATCTTGTCGGGGTAGCATTTGCCCGGGATAAACCAGATCCATCATGTATAAATAAACCTTCTGTATAAATATTTCTTTTCTCCAACCAATCTTCCAGAACAAGAATTCCATTTTCAAGTGTACCTTCCCCTTTAAACTCTTTACCGATTATTTTTAATAATTGCTCTGAATAAATATTTACGCTCCGTTTATTTAAGCGGTAAATGATTTCTTTTAGGGGAGGAGACTTAATGACATGAAACTGTTTTCTGGCTTTGTCCGATCCGCTTAGCTCTCTTTCTGTAAAGATTTGTCCTGTTACTGTTATATCGTTTTTTATCATTCGATCATAAAGTGATTGGGCCGCAAACTTTGCCGGATCCGGAAGGGCGCCTTTAATCGAAAATTCTTTGACACCTGCTGGTATGGTACCTTCCAGTTGATGATAATACTGCCAGGGGGCCCCGTAAATAAATCCCTTATCACCTGAACCAACAGGACCGGTTTTCATATGATTAAAAAATACTAAACCCGGTACTTTCGGCTCTGTTCGAATCACGATTGCCTTCTGTCCAACCTTTTTTCCCGGTTTAAAATATAAGCGATACATGTTTTCGTTGATACATAAACCACTGGTTCCGGCGGCATAATAATTTCCCATATCCTCCCAATACCAGTCTCCGGGCAATGGCATAAAATCCAGATAGGAATCATCTGCAATAATATCTCCATTTACTTTTCGTATTCCCCGGGCCCGAATCGCTTCTACCCAATGATCAAGTAATGAAGACAATGGCAACACACCATTCATTTCTGAAGAACCAAGGGTTGGATCGCCTTCTCCGCGAATATAGAGATTATCGGAAAGAGTACCATTATTATTTATGGAGCCGCTGTATTCCAGATATGTATTAAATTGTCGGTTTTCTCCAAGAAGCGATAATGCCACAGCCGAAGTGAGAAGTTTTAAATTTGAAGCGGGTGCCAGACTCTTTTCGCCGTTGATATCAAGAATCACATTTCCATTTTCGGTATCAATAACATAAATACTCCACTGTCCATGTTTTATATTAGATTTTTGAGGTATCGCTTTCGCTGTCCGAATTAATTTTTGATAAGCATTTTCGCCAGTACCGGAAAATTGGGAAGATATTAATAACGTGATAATCGCTATAAGTGTGATAAACATATGTTCCTCGTACTAAAGTTAACAAATTCTAATCTGACTTATTCATATCCCGCACCTGCGGGACTCGGGGCAATCAAAAAGATGTCCACGAATTTCACGAATTATCACGAATTA
>JAGLYF010000326.1 GCA_023132435.1 Calditrichia bacterium
TATTTATATGTGAGAAATGTTAGTATTTACTTGTTTATTTAAGATATCTGATCTATTCATAAACCACGAAGATATTTTTATTGAATTTAAATAAAAAAATATAATATTAAAATTTAAGCAGTAATGCCTTTATAATTTCACTCTAAATAATTGTTATTATTAGACCTTCGTGATCTTCGTGGTTCACCCAGTTGGATAAAAATTAATGCCTTAAATAGTCATATCATATGCAGCGTATCCAACCGGGTGAATAATTCAGACCAATTAATCTACACATATATAATATTAAAAACTGTGACGAATATGATATTTTTATTAAAACTTACAAAATCAAACCTGTGAACATGAAATTGAATATAACTAGTGTCATGTCATCTTTGTAATGTCAGATTGTCATGCTGAACTTGTTTCAGCATCTTGTGTTTGCGTTTAAGATTCCGAAACAAGTTCGGAATGACGTAACCGACAGTACTTGATTGACATGACACTAGTGTCCGGTTAAAAGTTATATTTCATTAAATTATCACTGAAGTATCAAATGATTTGGAGATTTAAAAATCAAGAAGACTTAATAAAATTCTTTTAAACCGGAAATAGGACTCAAGTTGCAGTATTTTCAATTAATTGATCGACTTTAAATCCAAAAATATTTTTCAGAATATGTATTATATTTGTATATTTTTGGCTAAAGATCGAATCGGATAAGAGAGAATGAGTAAATCAAAGACAGATAATCAAAGACCCAGCTGGGATGATTATTTTATAAAACTTGTTGATGAAGTATCACAAAGAGCCACCTGTGACCGGGGAAAAAGTGGATGTGTCATTGTAAAAGACAAAAGGATTTTATGCACGGGATATGTTGGTTCCCTACCTGGATTTCCTCATTGTTATGAAGCCGGACATTTGATGAAAAAAGTTATCGACGACGATGGGACAGAGCGCCAACATTGTGTCCGGACCATTCACGCCGAGCAAAATGCAATATGTCAGGCCGCCAGATATGGCATTCCACTTGATGGAACCACACTTTATTGTACAATGGAACCCTGTCGGGTCTGTACCATGTTGATTATAAGCGTCGGTATAACAAAAGTCGTGGTAAAAAGAAAATATCATGCGGCCGGTGAGAGTAGAGAATTGTTACATCAAGCTGAAATACCCCTGATCGTATTAGAAAATAACTATGAAACCTACGATAATCAGTAATCTATAAATTCTTACCGTTGATATCAAACCATTTTGACTCCAATTATAAAAACAAGGAATAACTGTGGTACTTTTTATGGTTTTCAATCGTATCTCGATTGTTCAGAAGAGAATGACTGTAATGTTGGTGTTAAAGGGATTAAGAAACTTGAGAAATAAAATCTGTAGGGGCATTTCGCGAAACGCCCCTACAGATAAATCGTAACATACCGGTTGTACAGACGGGCCGGTGGGCCGTCTCATTTTTAAAAAACCTGTAATCCGCCAGGGTGTAAATAAAAAAAGGAATTAACGAACAGAGAATTGACACCTTGCTTCAGCGAGGTGGAAAAAAAGTATTGCCCTAATTATAAGCCGTTTAAACGGCTTCCGGAAAATCGGATGATTCCTCAATCACCTTGATAAATCAAGGTGTCAATGGAAGTCTACTATATTTATGAAAAAATTACCGATTAAAATAACACTTCTTTTTACCAGTAGTCTGACGATTATGGCAGGCGCGACAATAGCCCCTTCTTTACCACAGATTCAACAGGTTTTTGCCGACCATCCACAATCCGAGATTTTAACCAAGCTTATATTAACGATTCCTGCACTATTTATAGCCGTATTCTCTCCTGTGGTTGGTGCATTGATTGACCGCTTTGGCCGCTTAAAATTAATCCTCAGTTCATTAATCCTCTACGGTCTGGCCGGAACATCCGGATATTTTATGAATGATATATATAGTATTCTGATCGGACGGGCATTGCTTGGTATTGGAGTAGCGGGCGTGATGACCACAACGATCACATTAATTGCAGACTATTTTGAAGGTACAGAGAGAAATGCCTTTATGGGATTGCAGGGTGCTTTTGTCGCACTGGGCGGTGTTATATCTGTTACTTTAGGTGGACTACTTGCGGAAATTAGCTGGCAGGCACCATTTTTAATCTATATCAGTGCTTTTATAATATTTCCGCCGGCACTCATCTATTTATTTGAACCTGATATAAAGAAGTTTGATCAAATCGATTACACCACAATCACAGAGCAGTATCCCAAAACGCTTGTAGTCATTATTTTTATGACTGCCTTTTTTGGTATGATGTTGTTTTATATCATTCCGGTACAGATTCCCTTTTATATCAAAGAACAGACCGGTGCAAGCAATACACTTATAGGTGTTGCAATTGCCTGTTCAACACTCTCTTCTGCAATCGTATCTCTCAATTATAAGAGAATTAAGGCCAGGTGGAGTTTTTCTACGATCTATTCATTTTCATTTTTTTTCTTGGGGCTTGGATTTTTTGTGATCTTTTTTGTCGTTGATTATCTATTATTACTGCTGGGATTATTAATTGGCGGTATCGGAATGGGAGTCCTGATCCCAAACTCCAATGTATGGGTCGTTACTCTTTCACCAGAATCGATGCGCGGTCGAATTGTAGGTGGTTTAACGACCTCTATATTTATAGGTCAGTTCGTTTCACCTTTTCTTATACAACCTGTTCGATTATTAACATCATCAAGTGGCATTTTTGCCTTTGCAGGAATTGGACTGCTACTAATATCTTTAGCATACCTGGGATATAATGTACTAACTGCAAAAAGTAGGCGGATTCAGGAAATTATATTTTAATCTTTTTCTTTTTAAACCATTCTCTTAAATTGTCGATAATTTTAGTACTTAGACTTGCCATTATGTTTACGCATGTTAAAACACTACTCATTTTCGGAGTCCCAGATGGATCATAAGAAAAAAGAAAAAACAAAGACATTTGAAGAAAAAGAAAATAAAAACAAAGATTCTCAGAAAGAGCACCATAAGGATGATACGCTCAGCAAGAAGAGATATGAACACGAGTTGGAAGAATTACAAATTGAATTGGTGAAACTTCAGGAATGGATAAAACATCAAGGTTTGAAAGTCGTTGTAATTTTTGAAGGAAGAGATGCCGCAGGTAAGGGTGGTACGATCAAAAGAATTACCCAAAGATTAAATCCCCGTGTCTGTCGTGTTGTTGCTCTTGGTGTACCGACAGAAAGAGAAAAAAACCAATGGTATTTCCAACGCTACGTCCCTCATCTCCCCGCTGGAGGAGAAATAGTACTCTTTGATCGAAGCTGGTATAACCGGGCAGGTGTTGAGCGGGTTATGGGTTTTTGTACAGAAGAAGAGTATAGAGAATTTTTACGTTCTACCCCGGAATTTGAACGGATGTTAATACGATCGGGTATCATCTTAATTAAATACTGGTTTTCTGTGAGCGATGAAGAGCAGGAACGAAGGTTTCAGGCCCGGCTGCTCGACCCGACAAAAAGGTGGAAACTGAGCCCCATGGATCTGGAATCGAGAAAACGATGGGAGGACTATTCAAAAGCCAAAGATGAAATGTTTGCTTATACAGATATCAAACAGGCGCCCTGGTCTGTTGTCAATGCCGATGACAAAAAAAGGGCTCGTCTGAATTGTATTTCCCATCTTCTGAGTATGATTCCATATGAAGACCTGACTCCCTCAAAAATAAAATTACCTCCACGGGAAGACAGAAAAGGTTATGAACGCCCACCTATCACCGATCAAACATTTGTTCCGGAAAAGTACTAATAAATGTGTTCAAAAACCGATTGATTGTCGGAGAGAGAATATGTAAATTTGATGGTTCATCAGGGGCTATAGCTCAGCTGGGAGAGCGCTGCGTTCGCAATGCAGAGGTCAGCGGTTCAATCCCGCTTAGCTCCACAAAGCCAGGTCCCACGCAATAGGTCCTCACCCAACCCCGTCAGATCCGGAAGGAAGCAGCGGTCAGTGCATGAACTATGTGCCGTGGTGTTACCTGGCTTTTTACTCGTTTCTCGGTTCTCGCAGCTCGATACTGGATCTGACTGCTGTATAAATCGTGATTGCTGACACAAAATGCGAACAGCGATTAATGAGTTGCGAGAGACGAGAAACGAGTATCCAGTATCGAGCATCTGTAAAGATTAAATTAACACTAAGACAGTAAAGGCAAAGATGACTTACATAGTACTGGCCAGACGTTGGCGTCCTCAGCAATTTCAGGATATCATAGGACAGGATCATGTCTCTACAACCCTGTCTAATTCAATCGTGACCGGACGCATTGCCCATTCCTTTATTTTTTCCGGTCCACGCGGTGTTGGTAAAACCACGGCAGCCAGAATATTAGCAAAAGCCCTCAATTGTGAGAAAGGCCCCACTAAAACACCATGTAATTCCTGTTCTGCATGTGAATCAATTACTAAAGGGAGTTCACTGGACGTTCTTGAGATTGATGGTGCCTCAAACCGTGGTATAGATGAGATAAGAAACTTACGGGAAAATATCCGTTTTACGCCCAGCCAGGGAAAATACCGCATCTACATAATTGATGAAGTTCACATGCTGACCAAAGAGGCTTTTAATGCACTCTTAAAAACCCTGGAGGAACCTCCAAAACACGCTATTTTTATATTCGCTACCACAGAGATTCACCGGGTGCCGGCGACTATTTTATCTCGTTGTCAACGATTTGATTTTAAGCGAATTCCCACTAAAACAATAATCGAGCATTTAAAAAATATATGTAAAAAAGAAAAAATATCTATTTCAGATGATGCTCTACTCCAGATCGCAAAAAAAGCTGATGGATCAATGCGGGACGCCCAAAGCATTTTAGACCAGATTATATCCTATTCCGGAGAAAAGATATCAACCGAGGAAGTGGCCTCAGCTTTGGGTATTATCGACCAGGAAATTTACTTTCAATTTACTGAAAAAATTCAAGATGGAGATCTTAAGGAAATTCTCAGCTTGTGTCAGAGTATCTATCGTGAGGGTTACGATTTTGCAGAATTTCTCGTCGGTTTTGAGGAGCATTTAAGGAATATGCTCGTCACAAAAACTGTGGGAAATACCGAACTACTCAATGTTTCGGAGCATTTTGCCGAAAGTTACCAGAAAGAAAGTCAGAAATTCGAAGAAAATGACCTGTTACGCTATATCCAACAAATTGGAGATCTTCAAAACTCTTTAAAGTGGGCGACACAAGCTCAAATGAAGTTTGAAATCGGGTTATTAAAACTGGCCAAAATGCCCACTACTGTAAATATTGAGAATATCCTGGAAAAACTTGACCTCTTAAAAAAAAAATCTGAAACCATAAAAAAAGCACCTGAACCTGATACACCCAAGGTTGATCAATCTCCCTCAAAACCACCACTTAATTTAAAAGAGATGCAATCTTATTGGATAAAGTTAGTGGAGGAATATCGAAATTCGAAGGTGAACCTCGCCAATGCTCTGGAATTCGGAAAACCGGTAGAATTAAAAAAAACAGATCTTTTCCTGGAATATGCTAAAAAAAATTCATTTCATATCAGTTGGTTTAAAAAACATCAGCGAACAATCGAAAATCAGTTACGTAATCACTTTCAGGAAACCATCAAAGTTTCAGTTCAGGTGGTTGAAACAGATGAGGATGTCCAAGATTCTTCACCTGATAAACCTTTAGACAAAGATTCTGCTAATAAAATGATAAAGGATGATCCCCTCCTGAATAAACTTGTTGAAGAATTAGGACTGGAATTAACCTAAAAAGGAGATTTGATGTGAAGCCAAATATGTCACAAATAATGAAACAGGCTCAAAAAATGCAGGAAGAGATGAATAAAGCCCAGGAAAACCTGGAGAACATATCTGTTGAGGCAACATCCGGTGGCGGAATGGTAAAAGTTGTGACAAACTGCAAGTTTAAAATTTTGTCGATCTCAATCGAGCCTGAGGTATATAACGGAGAAGATAAAGAAATGCTTGAAGATCTGGTAATCGCAGCAGTAAATCAGGCCATCGAAAATGCTCAGGAAAAAGCTAACGAAGAGATGCAGAAGGTTACCGGAGGTTTAATGGGAGGTCTCAATCTGCCAGGTGGCTTAAAATTTCCAGGCATGTAAAATGGCAAATCCATTCCCTCCTGCCCTGGATTATCTTGTCCAACAACTTCATCACTTACCCGGGATCGGTAAAAGGACAGCGCAAAGATTAGCAATATTTTTACTTAAAGACACGGATGAAAACGCCCAAAATTTATCCCAGGCCATCCTTAGAGTAAAAAAGGAAATAAATCTTTGCCAGGAGTGTTTTAACATTACCGAAACTGAGGTTTGCGAAATATGTGCAAATCTGCGCAGGGATAAATCCACAATTTGTGTGGTGGAGGATATAGTCGACATCTTTGCAATCGAAAAAAGTCATGAATATAGTGGTGTTTATCATGTCCTGGGTGGAGTAATTTCCCCATTAAGCGGTGTTTCGCCTGAAGACCTTCGGTTTTCAGAACTGATTGAACGTGCAAAAAAGCCGGAAGTAAATGAAATCTTACTGGCACTAAATCCAAGTACAGAAGGTGAAGCAACAATGATTTACATCTCAAAACTTTTTAAATCCAGCGGAAAAAAAGTAACCAGAATTGCCAGTGGGATTCCTTTAGGAGCTCACCTGGAGTTTATTGATGATGCTACCATCGGAAGAGCTATATTAAGCCGACGGGAAATATAATTTTATAAATGTAGGGACGTA
>JAGLYF010000327.1 GCA_023132435.1 Calditrichia bacterium
TTAATTAATGAAACATTAAAACAGAGCATTTTTCAACATGATCTCGAAAATATTCTACGACAAGTCATAAGAGAAGAATTAAAGTATAGTACCAAAACAGCCCTTAACAAGCGGTTCAAGTCGGATGCGAAACGCGGGGCATGATTTTTAGCTTAACCTCAATATTATTGGCCGCTTATTCGCGCCGCCGACCGTTAGGGGCTTAATCGATTTTTTATATGAAATTTAAAATTAATTTATTATATTTTTAGTTAGTGGACTGGAAGAAGGACTAATTGAAATAAATCCAGTAACTGTTTCTTTACTGACACTAACCACTATCATTGCCTAAAGTATACTACATCGATATTTGTAGAAAGTACGGACACTTCTTTACTAAAATGATGATATAACTAATCAAAGCTTTAGGGAGAATCTGCACCATGAATCGTATTAGTAGACTTAAGAGTGCACTTTTGTTTTTGCTTCACTTAATCTTACTATTGTTCTTTATAAACAATACATTCAATCATCCAGTGGTTTATGGGGGGAATGCAGAAGTAAAATTACATTACTGCGAAAAGAATAAATTCAAGCTGACAACAGGCGATTACACAGTCGAATTCAATGAAGAAACCAAAGATATGATCCTTATTTCCCACTGGAGGGCGTGGGGTATGTTAGGATTATGCCTACTTGCTGAAGATCCAAATTCAAACCTGTTAAACTCTATTGAACATATCTCCTCCAATATTGATGAAAACAAGATAACCATTCATGTTATTGGTGATAAGTCCTGGGCTGAATATAAACTCACGCTTTGTGCATACAAGAATTATCCGGGGTTACTACGCTGGCATCTGCAAATAAAACCCAAAGAAATTCCATTACAAATTATTACAAACAGAGAACTTCTGCCCTTGTTTCCGTTTCACCGGGGTTTAACACCCGTAAAACCCTCCGAATTTATTACCGGCAATTTCCCATCTTACTTCTATGCAAAACAGGTACCTTTTGCTGCACCACTAATTTATATGATTAGTAAAGAATGGTGGTACGGTTCACTATTTTACTTTGAAGATTTAACCTCACTAAACAAAATGTTCGAGATTACGGCGACAGGTGCTAAGAAACACATGGTTGATTTTTCCATCTCTGAAAATTCTTTCGGGTATCAAATACCGGAAGAGACGCTTAAACGACTACCAAAAGATCAAGAAGTCACTATCATTGATGCCTATCTATACCTTTTGGATCGTTGGCCGTCAGATGAACCGGATCTGGCCTTAACCTTTCTGTCTTCTATCTCCACCGTTTACGATTTCATCGATAAGCCCAATACAGAACTTACCGACTGGCAGGATTTGGCTCACCGCGAGATTGCAGATATGAATGATCCCAGAATCTGGGTAACCGTTGAAGGTCAGCCTTATTTACGTGCATATGTAGCAGATAAAAGAACATCTGCAGAATTGATAAGCCAACTGGATGTCCTGCTGGCTCTGAAGAAATATGAAATCAAGTATGGAGGCGTTCAGGAGCTGATAGATAAACTTATAAAGACCCTTCCCAGTTTTTACTCAAAAAAATTTAAGGCTGTAACCAATGATTTCCCAAATAAAGGAAAGGGCGATAGCTGGTATTTTGTGGAAGAGATGACTCAACTCGCCAAGTTAGCCAAGCTGGGAGAACCAATAGCACACCAGCTTCTTTTTGCATCAACAGAGAGCATGATAACCCTGGCTCATAATGTTGATTATGATTTCCCGGTTTTCTTTTCTTTTAACGATCTTAAAGCTACCAAAGGGAGCGAACCTGATGTATGCGGCGGATACGCCTATCTCATGTTAGAGCTTTTCGATCTTACTGATGACAATAGATATCTTCAGGAGGCGAAGAGAGCCATTCAACATATTCGTGGAAAAGCTTTCAGCCTAAACTATGAAATGCAGATGACGGCTATGGCAGCCACAGCCGCTGCACGCCTGTACAAATTAACCAAAGATTCATCCTATATCAAAATGAGTTACATGCCTTTGGCTAACATAATACAAACCTCCTGGCTCTGGGAGTGCAATTATGGATATGCCAAGCACTATAGTACCTTCTTTGGTTTGAGTCCTATGCGCTATGCAGGGGTTATTACCATTAAAGAACAATATGAAACCTGGATATATATTATGGAATATTTACGTCTGGTTCATGGAGAAATACCTGAATATGTGGAAAAATTATTATCAGAGTTTTGTCGATACACCCTATATACACTCAGGTATACCATGCCTCCGTTACTACCTTCTGAGATGATTGAACTGAAACCTCACGAATGGGAAGGGGTTGATGAAAACATTCCATCCCTTTATTTTCCGATTGAAGATCTTCGTGAGGGGCGGTCAAAAAGTGGTCAAATTGGGCAGCAATTATATGGTTCCGGAGGACCGATTACCTTTGCTACCGAATCCTACGTCGAAATTAAACCGGGGGTAACCGTATACTCAGAATATCCTATTGTATGGCATAACGGATCTAACTTTACATTTGCTGGCATTCCGGCTAATAAGCACTGGGTCGAAATCCTGACTCAAAAGGACATTCAGGTTTTGAGCAAAAAGGGGGAACAGATTGACCTAAACAAAGTAGATGAGAGAAAGTTCAGGTTCAGAGCATTTGGGGGTGAGACTTATAAAATTGTGGTTTGCCAATAAAAACTAAGGACATAAGAATATGACTATTAAAGAAAAAACACTTCAGCTAAACCCTATCAACAGAACGAAATTAGAAGAGATATTAAAAAATAATGAAAGTATTAATATTACTATTCTATCAGGCAGTCCATATAAACTATTAGAACAATTGAAAGATGTTGACACAAGTGAAATATCTATTCATACAATGAATGAAGCGGAGATAAGTTATTCAGTTAAAATTGGTAAAGGCACTATTTTTTTAAGCGACAAATATCATTATGACAAAGATACAAATACACTTTCTTTTTATAAGAATATTTAATTTAATTATCACTCTCAGTAACAAATAAATATAATTAATTCTGGCGCTTCCTCGAAAAATCAAACGCTGGTCGCTCCGCAGTTTATTGACGAAATTTATCAAGATCGGCGCCAAAATAGTCAGGCACAGCAGATATGCTACCTCACTATCATAATTCCAAAAAATCCATATTAATCTCCTTCAAAATATTGATATGGTGGTTTTCAATTATATTTGAAATACCGTAGCTCTTCGGAAATCAAGAGTAATCAATTTTCCGCTAAGGATTTAATTGCTTAATAAAACTTGAAAAATGTAAGC
>JAGLYF010000328.1 GCA_023132435.1 Calditrichia bacterium
CTGAAATGCTGGATATAAAAAACATCCGGGCCAGAATTGAAGAAAATGATATCTATTTCTCTTCAAAAATTCAAAATTATGAAGATCTTTTTGCCAACAATTTTCAGAATAAATGTTTGATTTCGCTCAAACTTTGGTCCAATAAGATAAGATTAAAAGACTTCTTAACCTACAAAGATGAGAATTATCTCCCGGAATTTTGGGCCGAAAATTTCTATGATGATTTCCACCTGGATGCCACCTTAACCTTGCCTGAGGAAGCAGATTCAAGTATCACGCCTGAGTTCGAATTTGATATCGATGTGAGAAAACTTAGTGGTATCAATCCGCGCACCGGGGCTGTCCTAAAAGATGTAGGTGTTAATGTCAAAGACACAGGTGATGATTTAATATTCAGGCGCATTCAGGGTCAAATTGGCCAGACGAAGTTCGAGGCCTCAAATCTGGACTTAATCAACCTCTTCCCAGATGATAAGAAGATGCGGATAAGGTGTGATTTAAACTGTCATCTATTGGATTTAAAAGAATGGCTGGGGTATGTGTTGGACATTGGTTCAACAGCCTCTGAGGTAGATGGTTTAGCAACCTCATCGACCGGGCTCTATGACGTTACCATCATACCAGCGCTGAATCTGAAAACAAACATAGGAGAGTTCCGCTATGGTGACATTTCTCTGCAGAATCTCCGGACGTCGATTTTAACCCCAAAAGAGATTCACCTTTATCTTGATACTGCAGATAGCGCCTGGTGGATTCCTGACATTGATCTGACAGCCCAAATCGACGCGGATACATTTAAAACTCCTTTTTTCAATGTGCCTGAAACACAGAATAAAGTAATAACTAAAGACGGTATTCTTGAAATTTTGCCCAGCTACCGGGGGATGTTTAGTGCTGAGGGATACGGTCATATCTGGCTGGATATGTCAAAAAAACGCCACAGTTATCGTATACAATATTCAATCAATAATTTTGAACTGAAAACATTCCTGAGCCGGTTTGAGCAGGAACAAAGCATGAGTGGTATTGTTCATATGTCCCTGGATCTACGAATGGAAGAGGAAGATCTGGCAAAGCTCAATGGCGATATGCTCCTTGGCGGTAAAGATTTAACCGTGTACAACATTGATATCGACGAGGTTTTAACAAGATTTGAACGGACTCAGAAGTTCAATCTTGTCGATATCGGTGCATTTTTACTCGCCGGTCCGGCCGGTACCCTGGTAACAAAAGCGACGGATTACGCGTTTTTGTTAGACATAGATCCAAATAAACAAAGTACCATACGTGAATTTTTGTCATCCTGGAGAGTAAACGGGGGAGTGGTTATGGCTGATGACGTAGCCTTCACAACAGATAAAAGCCGGATCGCTCTTGCGGGAGGCGTTGATCTTTATAAAAGTGAATTTCTAGACTTTACCCTGGGAGTCGTCGATAAAAAGGGATGTACTCTGATCAGCCAAACGATTTCCGGCAGTTTCTCAGAGCCTCAATTGGCGCAGGTTAATGCCGCCAGTACGATTCTTGCTCCTGTTACAAATGTATTAAAAATGATCGCAGGTGTTGATTGTAAACCATTCTACACCGGTTCACTGGCCCATCCGAATTAATTTTTTCTTAGTTTCCTTTGCATCTTCGCGGTTAAATTCGATTAGAGTTCTTTTTATTTCCCGTGAATCCGGCGTAGTTTTCAGGTTTTTTGATAATACCATCTGTATAAGCTGTGAGGTTTTTATAACAAAAAGTGAACTTGTTGAATATATATAAATACTTCGCGGGCGGGATAGGGATCGAACCTATCTTCTCCTGTTTGTAAGGCAGGCGCTCTCCATATTAATGAGCTACTCGCCCGATGCCTTGGTTATTAACGGGACGCTTTGGGTCCCAAAACAAAAATAATGAAATTCCTGATAAATAATTTTAGGCGTAGCTTGAGAAGAATAAGATCAAATTTTAGAATTAATACATATTTATTGATTGACTGTATCATTTTCAGATATAAGATGTAAATTTTTCGAATATAAGGTTGTGACTGGGGCTACAAAATTTTCATTTTTTTTGTAAATTATTCGTATTCGTTTGGAATAGGGTTAGTAGATAGTTCTCCGTTGGTTCTTTGCGTCTTTGCGGTTAAAAAGGGATAGGGATGGAAAAAATTATTAAAGATTTGCATCTTCAAATTCAAATTGACGATTTTTTTAACTGGGAAAAGATCTATCAAATTGGTGAGTATTTAGTCGAAAATAAATATACGATGTCAGTAAATGATTTTAACACGTGGATTGAAAATATGTTTCCGTCACAAGAACACTATGCGAAATTCTATATGACCATTTACCGGAACCAAAACGTGGTAAATAAATTAAATATGAATAATAGCCTGACGGATAATCAGAACAGAGTTCAGCAAATCTTAAAAAAGTCGACTAAAAATCTTCTTGCCAGCAATTCATCCACGGATAAAATGATCATCGAGAATGTGGCCGACTATATCCAGAAATATATAACCTGGTTGAAGAGTGATGGTAAAATAAAATAATTAGCAGGTCACATGAAAAAGGCCAATCGTCTTTTTACCTTTTGTTTCATTCCAGGTCTCAATCGCGATTTCCGTGGAAAAAAGTTTTACCTGACATTTCTGATTTTTTAAATAATCCGCAGCTTCATCGGAAAGCCTTGAGCGTGAATACTGCCCGGTACCGAGTATTAATAGCCTGGCCCCTTCATCATAAACATACTGAATTTCTGGCAGTGAAATAATATGTGAAGTGCCGTATATTTTTTTTGATAATTTTTTCTTACGCTTTTTTATTTGTCCATTCAGACCGATATAAATATCATGGTGATATACCTGGTTCTCGATGGTAATTGAGCCAAATCTTGATTCGTTAATGTGAGGTTTCATTTTATTAACCTGGTTTATTTATTTACCACGGAATGACACGGAAACT
>JAGLYF010000329.1 GCA_023132435.1 Calditrichia bacterium
GGTTGTACTTTTATCACAAACATCTCTCCCGCATAGGCCTGATGACCATCTTCATTATGGAAAAGCCATTTATTTTTTTCATCGCGATAGAAAATAGTGGAACAGCCGGTGGGTTCCCGGTCAAAAGCCAATAATTCAGACTTAATACAAAGTGCCCACACGGCATCAAAATGGAGACCGGCACCATCAGCCATCCCTTTTATCTCTTCCAGCAGATGGGGAAAATGTTTTTGGCTTAGCTGCAGATATTCCTGTGACCTTTGTTTACCCTCTTTCGAGCGAAGAACTTCCAGTAAATTTGCATGCCAGGATGAACGTCTCTGAATAACATTTTTTATGTTCTTGCCAAAATAATGTCCGATCTGATAGCCAATCTGCTGATAGGATCCTTTTACTTCCAGCAGATCAAAACTTTTCACATCTCCAGGTCGAAATTTTGTATTTGCCTCATCATTTTCAACCAGCAAATGTCCCAGCATAAGTGGTGTAACAACAGATGTCTTGATAAAATCCCGACGTTTCACAATAACCCCCTAACCCCCTTTTTCAGACTGTTGCAGAATACACAATATTAAACAATATTACTGTGCCTTTCTCGCAAATTGTCATTCCCGCGGAAGCGGGAATCCATTGAAAAACAACCTCTTACGTAAAAAAATATTTGGATCCCTGCTTACGCAGGGATGACATTTTGGTACTGATTTCCTTAATCTGCAACACCCTGTTTTAAGGGGGAACAGATTTATACCAACCATCATTTTATAACGAGCATCGAGAAACGAGTATCCAGTATCCAGCATCGAGCATCCAGTATCTAGTATCTAGTATCCAATACCCCGATATAAAACATATTTTTACAATGGAAACAGAGGCTCCGTATTCTTTGTATGCTCGAAGAGCAGGTTTATAGCATAGTTGTTATTCTAAACTTAATGTCATTACACAATTAAAAATTTTACAATCAATATACCAATTTTCTGTGTAAATTCCCCCCGGTAAATCATCAATCAATAGGAGGCGTTATGACTAAGTCAGGTATCATATTAATCCTTGTTTCACCATTTTACTTTGATTAATTTACGCTCGCATACCATTATAGCTTCATTAATTTAAAGGGAGGGGATATGAACTGGAAAAATTTCTTTATTGCTTTTGTCGTGATTTACATCATAGGTGGACTGTTTAACTTTATCGTCCACGAGGTATTGCTCGGCGCAACTTATCAGTCACTTTCCGAGGTATGGCGGCCGGATATGGACAGGTTGATGTGGCTCCAATGGGTTACGCCTCTTTTCTATTGCTTCTTTTTTGTATATATCTTTGCCAAAGGATATGAAGGCCGTGGTATTATGGAAGGTCTGCGTTACGGTTTGATCATATGGGCATTTATATCAATACCTACCATTTACGGTCAGTATATGGTTTATCCGTTACCATACTCTTTGGTTTTACAATGGCTGATCTACGATCTGGTTATTCTGATTATTATCGGTATTGTGGTTTCTCTTATTTACAAACCTGGTGAAAAAAAGGCAAAAGAAGCGGCTTGAATTAAATAACAACCCATTTCAACTATCATACAAAAGTAGAGACGCAATGAATCGCGTCTCTACTTTTTCAGATGTCTCTAATATATCTACCATCCACCAAATCCGTTTACCAGAGGAGTTTATAATACAGAGCTCCCATATTTCTCTTTTTTGGAAAGATCACTCAGACTTGGTATATTTTTTGACAATTTATTACTCTGATCAATTGACAAACCACGGAGTACCACAGAATTTTCACGGATTAATAAATTAAATTATAAACAATTTACATTAGTCCATTAACTTAAATTCAAAGGTCTGTGTACTTCCGTGTGATTCAGTGGTTAATCATTTTAGCTTAGTTGAATTACCTGATATCCCTGAATAAAAGGATAAAGAATATATGAGCAAAAAAGTAAAAGATAGTACCGGTTTGTTTAATAAATTTCTCAGCGGATTAGAAAAAACTGGAAATGCCTTGCCACACCCGGCAACCATATTTGCTATCTTTGCTCTCTCTGCCATTTTTCTCTCAGCCCTTGCTGATACGTTGAGCTGGCAGGCGATTCATCCGGTAACCAAGGCGATCATCAGTCCGGTCAATTTGTTAAGTAAAGAAGGATTACACCGGATTCTCCGGGAGATGGTAAGTAATTATGTAAACTTTGCTCCGCTCGGGATCGTCCTGGTCGCTATGCTGGGAATTGGAATTGCCGAAGCCAGTGGATTAATCGGTGCAGTTGTCCGCTTACTGGTCATCTCCGCCCCAAAACGTTTACTCACTGCCATTCTTGTGTTTTCCGGGGTGATGTCAAATGTCGGTAGTGATGTTGGTTATGTTCTGCTGATTCCTCTGGCCGGAGTGATTTTTATCGCTGTCGGCCGGCATCCGATTGCCGGTATGGCCGCCGCCTTTGCCGGGGTATCCGGTGGTTTTAGTGCCAATTTGCTGTTGGGAACGATAGATCCCCTCCTGGCTGGCCTTTCCGAAGAGGCGGCACATATTGTCGATGCCGGTTATTTGGTGAATCCCACGGCAAATTACTATTTTATGTTTGTTTCCACCTTTTTTATCACCTTTGCCGGTACCTGGGTAACTGAAAAGATTGTTGAACCACGTTTAGGACCTTATAAAAATAGTGAAGAAATTAACGAAACCATCGAAAAATTGGGGCGCCATGAGAAACGAGGACTCTGGCTCAGTTTGATAACAGCTTTGATAATCGTGATCATTATACTAATTGGCATCATTCCTTCAAACGGATTTTTGCGCAGCGTCGATGGAGATATACTGAATTCACCGCTAATAAAAGGAATTGTTGCCTTGCTGTTTCTTGTTGCCGGTTCTATGGGTCTGGCTTATGGATTTGGGTCCGGTACTTTTAAAAATGACAGTGATGTAGTCAAAGGTATGGGCGATGCAATGAAAACGATGGGTTTGTATCTGGTTCTGGTATTTTTTGCTGCCCAGTTTGTCAGCTTTTTTAAATGGAGCCATCTGGGAGAGATAATTGCCATTAAAGGAGCAAATTTTCTTTCCTCTACCGGACTGGGTACGATACCCCTGATGATCTTATT